>JAKQYG010000120.1 GCA_023356515.1 Trichodesmium sp. MAG_R04
GCTTTGTCCGCATTTAAACCAGCTTTACGGATTGATGTTCAGTCTCTACCGTATGGTCTACGCTGTTAACCCAACAACAAGGCAGTAGGAATTTCACCTACAAGGATATAAGAGTTTTCCTAGACCGATGTTTTACCATCATGTATTGGCATGGAAGACTTGTTATACCAGCTTTACAGCGGTTTTGTTCAAGCCAACAAGTCGCACGAGTATGTATGTTTCTACAAATTACCTCATCTGCTATTCCTGGTTTAACCGTTCTGCTAACCTAAGTTTAGCAGAACGGGCCCGCGGATTCACTGCTATTTCATTATCTTGAGGTTGTATGGGTTTTTTTGTCAACACTTTTAAAACAGATGAGTCTCTCAAACCATGCTTGACTAAACGGTCTTCTAAACTATGAAAGCTAATGATTCCTATCTTACCTTGATATTTTAGCCAGTTGGGGGCATTCTTCATAAAAGTTTCTAGGCTAGAAAGTTCTTGATTTACTTCTATTCTGAGAGCTTGAAAGACACGAGTAGCTGGGTTTATTCTACCATGACGGTACTTATGAGGTACACATTGGGCAATAGCCTCAGCCAACTCAGTTGTGGTTTCAAAAGGACGACTTTCTACTATTTTCCTAGCAATGCGCCTGGATAAGCGTTCTTCTCCATAAATATAAAAAATATTTGCTAACTTAGTTTCTTCCCAATGATTAATTATTTTCGCTGCTGTTATAGTTTGTTGTTGGTTCATTCGCATATCTAACTTACCTTCATGACGGAAACTAAAACCACGTTCTGGAGTATCTAACTGCGCAGAATTTATGCCCAGATCGGCTATTATACCATCAAATTCGGTATTTTGAGGGTCATAATTAGCAAAATTACTATGACAAAATTGAATGCTAGAATTATGAGGGGCAAGTAAAGTCTGAGAATAGGCGATCGCTTGTTCATCTTGGTCAATTGCTATTACTCTAACCCCTGGGGCAGCAGCTAGGATTAACTGAGTATGGCCACCAAAGCCTAATGTTGCATCCAAGTAGAGGCCTCCTGGACGGATGGCTAAACCGGAAATCAACTCAGTACTTAGAACTGGTATATGATTCATAAAAAGTTAAAAGTCAAAATTTAAGTAATAACCCAATCTGTGAAGAAAAGACATACTAGAGGTAAAGAAAAAAAATTATATCAAATAGCAACTAAGAAGAATAAAAAACATATTTTTAAATGTAACTTAACTAAAAAACGTCATCAATCTTCAGAGAATAAGAAAAAACAAACCCTAACAAAAATTATCAGAACTAGTGTTAATCAGTTCTTTTATAAGTATCAATATGCTATCACGGAAAATGTAAGTTTTGTTGTTAAGAATAAAAAGATCTATCGCCAAATTAATCTTAATTTGGCTCAATGGTACAAGGGAACTCTACAGAAAGCACTTGAATTGATTTGCTACCGTCCCTCGTCATCACTGACGGTTTTAAATTATGCCTATACCTCCTTGGTTGATGCCCCTTTTGGAGTCCTTTTAGGTAGTCGTTGTGGGGCTCAATTCTTCACCTTTGATGGGGAGATACTACAGGCAGATAGTAATGCTGCACGCAAGGCTTGAAACTCGGCTTGGTGACCCTAATATTAACCGATTTATGAAGTCTGTTGATGTTAGGAAAGTTTTGAATTTGCGGACAGTATTCTTTTTGTTGCAAAGGGATTTAACACTCGATGTGACATTAATCAGGGTTTGTTTAATCCTAGGCATCTTCAAGGAATCGACAAAAAGGCATGGGTTGAGAGTGAACCCCTAGGGGCGTAAGATATAGTCGTTTCACTTTAGATTGAGGCAAGTGTCCTTCTTGCTATGAAAGTATTTCAGGCGAAAAATGTCTCATTACTTATTTAAAATGATTATAGATGTAAAGGAGAATGGCCATCATTCGTGATAACTTTGCCTCCCTCAAGCCGAAAAGCAGATCGCCACAACGGTAATTAATAGACAAGGGAGATATTACGATTAAATAAGTTTTATTTCGTTTTGCTGCTCACTCATAATCGTGGTCATATTTATCAATAATTAAAGTTAAAGGGCCAAACTTTTAAGTGCCCTAATTGTGAGAACATTATAGACCACGAGCTAAATGGGGGATTGGTCCTTTCTCAATCTGAGGAAGTATAGCAGTCGCCACAACTGTTAGGACACTTTCTTTTTGCCAGTTGCTTGTTTCCTGTTGCCTTTCAATCAAAATACGATGTCCTAACCAATATGTCCGTTGCCATAAAGCAAAAAACTAGGATAAAATGTACCCTAAGTTACGCCTGCGAACTAGAATAGGCCAACCTCCCAAACGAAAATAGGAAGCGAGCATCACCTACCTCAATCCTCTCTCAGAAGAGCGAGGAGTGGGTTAAAAAATTTTTAGGAATTATACAGCAGAATAGTCAAGATGAGTCAAATTCAAACTAGAACCGAACCCATGGTCATCAATATGGGGCCTCATCATCCCTCAATGCACGGGGTGTTAAGGTTGATTGTCACTTTAGACGGAGAAGATGTAATTGACTGTGAACCTGTAATTGGTTACTTACACAGGGGCATGGAAAAAATTGCGGAGAACCGCACTAATACAATGTTTGTCCCTTACGTTAGTCGTTGGGATTATGCTGCGGGAATGTTTAACGAGGCCGTAACAGTAAATGCTCCGGAACAACTAGCGGATATCGAAGTTCCTAAAAGGGCAAGTTATATCCGAGTAATTATGCTGGAACTAAACCGGATTGCTAATCACTTGTTATGGCTTGGCCCATTCTTGGCGGATGTGGGTGCCCAAACTCCTTTCTTCTACATCTTTCGGGAAAGGGAAATGATTTATGACTTGTGGGAAGCTGCTACAGGTTATCGAATGGTTAATAATAACTATTTCCGTATTGGTGGGGTAGCTGCTGATTTGCCTTATGGTTGGGTGGATAAGTGCGAAGATTTTTGTGATTATTTCTTGCCTAAGGTTGATGAGTATGAACGTCTGATTACTAATAACCCTATTTTCCGTCGCCGGATTATGGGATTAGGTGTAATTAGTCGGGAAGAGGCTATTAACTGGGGGCTTTCTGGACCTATGTTGCGAGCTTCTGGGGTAAAGTGGGATTTACGAAAGGTTGACCACTATGAATGCTATGACGATTTTGATTGGGAAGTTCATTGGGAAAAGGATGGAGATTGTTTGGCGCGATATCTGGTGAGGATTCGAGAAATGCGGGAGTCAGTCAAGATTATTCGTCAAGCTATTGAGGGACTTCCTGGTGGACCTTATGAAAATCTGGAAGCTAAACGGATAGCTGAAGGGCCGAAATCCCAGTGGAATGATTTTGATTACCAATTTTTAGGCAAGAAAATTCCTCCGACTTTTAAGATCCCTAAAGGTGAGCATTATGTTCGGATTGAAAGTGGTAAAGGAGAGATTGGAATTTATATTATTGGTGATAATGGTATTTTTCCCTGGCGTTTTAAGATTCGGGCGGCAGATTTTGTGAATTTACAGGTTTTTCCTCATATTTTGCAGGGTGCGAAAGTGGCAGATCTTGTGGCTATTTTGGGTAGCATTGACATTATTATGGGGTCTGTGGATAGATAAAGCATTTAGCGGTCAGCTATCAGCTATTAACTCATTATCTTGGAAGGAGAAATTGTCTCCAAGAAAAATTAAAAGTTATCTTTGCATAGCATGACCCAGGAAAAGCTAAATACTTACCAAGAAAATGTTATGAAAAGCCAAAAGTTAGAAATATTTATTTATCTTCTACTTTTGGCTTTTTTATGTCTTCCTATCTCTCGTACACAAAAAAAGCTTGATTTTTATTACCTATTACTTAAATTTATGAATCAACCACAACTAACTATCAATAATAATAATAAAATTTTGTGTGAAATAATCTATCAACGCATTTCTGAATCTCAAAGAAAACAGATTACTTTTGCTGAATATATGAATTTAGTTTTATACCATTCCCAACATGGCTATTATGCAACTAATCATATAAATATTGGTAAAGAAGGAGACTTTTTAACCTCTCCTCATTGGGGTAGCTACTTTGGAGAATTATTGGCAGAACAATTTATACAAATGTGGCATATTTTCCAAAGACCTAATAATTTTACTCTCGTAGAAATGGGTGCTGGTCAGGGAATTTTAGCAGAGCAAATTTTAGGCTATCTCAAACAAACACATTTAGATTTTTTCCAAACTATTGAATATATGATTATTGAAAAATCGGAAGTTTTGAAATCAGAACAAAAACAGCGACTAAATTCATACAAAGTTAAATGGTTTAACTGGGATCAAATTTGCCATAATTCTATTACAGGATGTTTCTTTTCTAATGAGTTAGTAGATGCTTTCCCAGTTCATAAGTTTATAATCAAAAATGGGGAAATTAAAGAAATTTATGTCACTTTTGACGTTCAAGGAAAGTTTATAGAAATAAATGATAAAATTTCAACTCCTGAGATTGCTGAATATTTTAAGTTAGTGAATATAAATTTACTCTCATTTGCTGATATTGAGGGTTATCAAAGTGAAGTAAATTTACAAGCTTTAGATTGGATAAAAATTGTTAGTGATAAGTTGCTGAAAGGTTATGTATTAACTATTGATTATGGTTATCAAGCAGCACGTTATTATAATCCCGTTAGAAGAGAGGGAACTCTACAATGTTATTATCAACATCATCGAAATAATGATCCTTATTGGAATATTGGGCGACAAGATATTACTTCTCATGTTGATTTTACTGCTTTGGAAAAACAGGGAAATTTATCAGAATTAGAGACTATAGCTTTTACTCAACAGGGTTTATTTTTAATGGCTTTAGGTTTGGGAGATAGATTAAATGAATTATCAAATAATCAAGGGTTTTCTATTGAGGAAGTTTTCCGACGCAGAGAAGCATTACACTCATTAATAGACCCAATGGGGTTAGGGAATTTTGGGGTTTTAGTACAGAGTAAAAGTTTGAGTGAAGAGGAAAAAAAGCAAACTCTGAAAGGTTTAAATATGGTTTGTTGACCCATAAACATAGAATCTTGATATATCAGCAGCCGTTGACCCTCCGGCTACTACAACTGCTAATTTAGTCGAAAAGCCAGTACACCTTCGGCGGCTGATGCTGCTCCAGCTAGCTTTAATTCACCTTTTAATACTAATTCGCACTTAAAATTCTTGTAACCAAAGGTTCTGGCTGTAATAATCCAGTTAACATTTTTTCTGGTCGTTGACTATAAGGCCAAGCAAAAGCATGACGAAAAGCTGCATCTTGACAAGCTTGTAATTGTTCAAAATCAATCACATCAAATGTTAATAAATTCTCATATTCAAATGGTAGACGTACATTATGTAAACCAGCATTATCTGTGCAAATAGCAATATCTACTCCAGCATCAAAACATTTGTCAAATACTGTCTTCAATTGACTCATTTTATCCATAGTACCTGTTTTGAAATAGGTGGTTGGACAAACTTCTAAACATTGACCTCGGTTCGCTACTTCTGTTAATAACTGTGGATATTTTAAAGGAATTTGAACTCCATGACCAATTCGCATTAAATAAGGTAGTAATTCTGGATGACAACCATTAGGAGTTTCATAAAGATGTCCAGTAGTTTTAACACCCTGTTCTCGAGCATATCTATATAGCTTAATAAATTCATCTATGCGTTCTGTGTAGTTATTATCTCCTCCTGCTACATCTATAGCACATACATATTCCGGCATTTGCACTGCTAAATCCACAATTGCTTGATTTACTTGATAAGGCAAGCGAGTGTGAGTACATAAAATTTGGCTAGTAACAATGGGATACTCATTCTGTTGAGTTGCTTTGCCTACAGTCGTAACTATTTCTGACATTAAATCTATACGTTGAGACTCTGGCAAATCATCTGGGGTTCTCAAGTAAGGTGTATAACGCAGCTCTAAATAAGCTAAATTTTCAAATGTATAAGCACCGCGAATTAAGCGATAAATAAAGTATGGTAATGTCTCGATATTTTGAACACTTTCTACTAGAGTATGTAGCTCTAAATATTCATCTAATGTATTTCTTGGTTTGGTATAAAATTCTTCAAATTGTTTATATTTAGGAAAACGAGTTGCTAGTTCCTGGTCTTGACGTTGGAAATATCTCCATAAAACTCTAGGAACTACAGAGCCTCCTAAATGTCGATGTAATTCTGCGTGTAAAGTCATAGAAATCTAATTTATCCTTAATATTTATATGACAAAAAGATCATACAAGTATGAACTTACTGGCTCTATATATTTAGACAGTATAGGAGTCTGGCTATTAAAGTAGATATATAGCAGTACAAAAAGACGTTAGGACACTTTTTAACCAGGACTTACGCAAATCTGCCTTGAAAACGCTATATCCATTGATGGCAAATGGCATTTGCCATCACTGGATATAGTTCCCGTGCGTAAGTCCTGTTAACTTCTTTCATGTCCTAAAAAAACATTGTTCAGGAATCTAAAAATGTCCTAACCTTAGCACGTAGAGCTATATAGCCTAATATATAGGGGGAATTCGTGATTACTTTACCTCCCTCAAGCCGAAAAGCAGATCGCCACAACAGTGATTAATAGACAAGGGAAATATTACGATTAAATAAGTTTTATTCTGTTTTGCTGCTTACTCATCTGTGGGAAGAAGTAATACAGGAAAAAAATTAAAAATTACTCTAATATACCTAATCTCCCAAGCTTTCCATTGCCCCCTTTATTTTAATTTCCGGGACTTACGCAACGGCACTAATTGTAGCGGCAATATCTTGAAAATGACATTTTTTCATACTATATATAGCAATCCTGCGTAATTCCTGATTTGTTTAAATAAATATCCTGATATATTCTCACTTAACCTAAATTTTTCAGGACTTACGTAGTGGAGCTAGATATGGTGTTTATTTGAGAAATGTTTCATATATTTATACTAGAAATAGTGCCTTTGTGTAAGTTATGTTGTTTATACTTTTTAAAATACTGGAACTTCAAAAAAATAGAGAAAAACGACTAAAAGATATACTGGGAAAAGCTTTAACATAAAAAAAAAAGTATAAATTACTGAATTAATAAAAATTAATTGACATAATTTTTAGTCAATGCAATAATAATTAGTTGTGTTAACTATCCGTAGAGGAAACCCTTGGCTAACGTAATTGTGATAGGCGCCCAATGGGGCGATGAAGGAAAAGGAAAAATTACTGATTTGCTCAGCAAATCAGCAGATGTGGTTGTGCGCTACCAAGGGGGCGTCAATGCCGGTCATACAATAGTTGTTGAAGGCCAGACATTGAAACTACACTTAATTCCTTCAGGTATCCTTTATCCTGATACTCAGTGTATTATTGGCTCGGGAACAGTTATAGATCCCAAGATTATCATTGAGGAACTAAAACAAGTAGAGGCTTTAGGTATTTCCACGGCCAAGTTGATGATTTCTGAGGCTGCTCATGTAACAATGCCTTATCATCAAATGATGGACAAGGCATCGGAGGAACGTCGAGGCAGTCAAAAAATTGGGACTACAGGTAGAGGTATTGGGCCAACTTATGCGGACAAGTCTGAGCGGACAGGGATTCGGATGATTGATTTGATTAATCCAGATCGATTGAGAGAGCAGATAAATTGGATGGTTAACTATAAAAATGTAATTCTAGAGAAGCTTTATAACCTATCGCCCTTAGACCCAGACAAAGTGATAAATGAATATTTGAAGTTTGCTGATCGCTTGAGGCCTCATGTTATGGACACGTCTTTGAGTATCTACAATGCGATTCAACAGCGGCACAATATTTTGTTTGAGGGAGCCCAAGGTACTCTATTGGATCTAGACCACGGTACTTATCCTTATGTTACTTCCTCAAATCCAGTAGCTGGAGGTGCTTGCGTTGGTACAGGTATAGGACCCACAATGATTGACCGAGTAATTGGGGTAGCTAAGGCTTATACTACTAGAGTAGGAGAAGGACCGTTTCCTACAGAAGCTAAAAATGAGATTGGAGAATTGCTGTGCGATCGCGGAGCAGAGTTTGGGACAACTACTGGCCGTAAACGTCGTTGTGGATGGTTTGATGCAGTAATTGGACGTTATGCAGTGCGAATTAATGGTATGGACTGTATGGCAATTACTAAGTTGGATGTGCTGGATGAGTTGAGAGAAATTAAGGTTTGTGTAGCTTATAATATGGAGGGTAAACGTTGCGAAGATCTTCCTAGTAGTTCTATACAATTAGCTAAGTGTAAACCTATTTATAAAACATTGCCTGGTTGGGAACAATCAACTGTAGATTGTCGAACTTTAGAAGATTTACCACAGAAAGCTTTGGATTATTTGCGGTTTTTAGCAAAACTTATGAATGTGCCTATTGCTATTGTGTCTCTTGGGGCTAGTCGTCATCAAACTATTGTAGTAGAAGACCCAATTCATGGACCAAAGCGAGGCCTATTATCAAAAAATTGGGTCTAAAACCCCGTCCTTCATGACCGCTTTTCTTGGTTTTGTATATATATTTTTAAGTATTTCTAAAAAGGTCCGCCCACATAAGAAACAAAGTAGCTAGGACTACACAATAACCTTTTTCATAAGGCGCTAGAAAACCCATATTTGCGAATATGAGTTAGTACTATGTTGTGACCATAATGCTAGTATAAACATCCTGAACAAAGGTTTGGACATGGTAGGGCATACCAAGTCTCAAAACCCTTGTGGACAGATGAACCTCTGGATAGCTTAGGAGAATTTGTTCGGTAAGTTAGCTGGGTTAAGCAAGAATCCTCTGGACGGGGAGTGTCAAATTCTTAATCGTATTTATAAGTGTTTCTGAAATTTTAAACCTTGATTTTTAGATGGTGGTTTATTGTAATAGTCTCCGATTATACAACCCTTTCCGTTGTTATTAGGTACACCTATGCCGGTAAGATACCCGAAATACATGGTTAGTATGACTTTCTTTTACCAAACAATATCTAAAATTTTGGTATAATTAAGTAAGCACATTAAGAGAAAAAAAGTCAAGATGGAAGTTACAGTAGAATGTCAAAAAAGACCATTAGGTAGCAAAACTAAAGCCTTACGAAGAGAGGGATTGATTCCTGCAGTCTTGTATGGTCATCAGGTTACAGAGTCAGTTTCATTAACAATTGATGTTAAGAAAGCGCAGCAGTTGTTGAAAAATGCTTCTGCTAACAAGACTATCATTGACCTTAAAGTTCCTGAGATTTCCTGGAATGGCAAAACTATTCTGAAAGAAGTTCAATATCATCCCTATAAACCTGAAATTTATCACCTGAGCTTTTTCTCCGTCAGTGATCGTGGAAGTATTGATGCATAATCAGGATTTACCCATAACTACCATATTATATTAGGAGGTTAACAACTGTTAACCTCCTGCAAATGATCTATAGTTTCATATCTCAAGGAGTGGAGTCTTATTAAGAAACCGGGTTTATCGGATACAGATATTAGCATGGTAGGGGATCTGTAGCTGAATTCAGAACTTAAGTTTACAGTACGAACTCAATTTGAGAGGTGTGAGAATATCAGTACTAATAATGATGACTGGTATAAAATAAAATAAAATAGGTTTCTATGTTTTATTTATACTAATACCACCCGATTATCGATTTATAGATATGCGTGTTTTAGGGACTTGATTATCAAGTCCCTATAATTAGCTTTTTCCAGAGAAACTATACAATTTAGTACCTTTACCTGAAGTTGGAGACTTCAAATACCGAATTTTCTCTATTTGTGACTTAATTTTATACACAAATGCTCACGGGGTGACAAGTAAGCTTAAGGGTAAATATAGTAATAATTTGAGAC
>JAKQYG010000121.1 GCA_023356515.1 Trichodesmium sp. MAG_R04
GTGGTTGTACCTGCTTCGACACAAATTGATTTGTCTTGCAAGTCTTCTAAAGAATTCACCCCACTATCAGCACGAACCATCATGCCTTGACCATCATAAAATGTAGTAGGGGCAAACTCTAGACCAACATTAGTATCTCGACTAATAGTCCATGTTGTGTTTCTTGAAAGCATATCTACTTCCCCACCATTAAGAGCAGTAAAACGCTCAGTTGAATCTAAGTTACGATATTCTACTGCGTTTGGGTCATCGAATAATGCTGCAGCTACTGCCTTGCAGATATCTACATCTATTCCTGAGTAGTCACCATTCTGGTCTACATAACTGAATCCAGGAATACCCCCTTCTACACCGCATATTAGTTGACCGCGATTTTTCACAATATATGAACGACTGGTAGCTTGTTGATTTCCTTGATTAGCTTGTGTTTTGTTTTGTGTATCCCCAGTTTCACATGCTGTAACTGGTATTAACATCAACACACTTGCTATTATAGATCCCCATGTTTTCATAGTTGATAATGGCTTCTTTTTGTTTTGAAAAAAATGAACTACTCTAAAGCTACCACAATCTGGCAATATATTAATTTTTTATAACCGTTTAAAGTGAAAATTTACAAACCTTAACTCCTGGGTAGGTCGATGCTTCACAGGTTTCTACTACTTTTGCAATAGTCTTAGCGGGACTTTGAGATTTTTTACACCGAAAACGGCTCCCAAGCCAGTATTAGAAAGGGAAATACCTCAAAGAACTCAAAATAGCTAAAACCTAGGTATATGAAAAGAAAGGTTGATTCTAGGTTAAAATATTACTGCATAAGTTTTTGACATGGTTTTCAACCTGTTTTTTCTATGAGTCCAGTTAGGCTTACCTCCGTGTAAGTTTTTTTGCCTCCAAATGCCTAAGGAGCAATGAATACAGCACTTTCTGTTGTTATGAGTTCAACCCACAAGGGCAAGATGCCCGCACTACATGATTTTTAGCATTTACCTTGTAAATCATTTGTATATTTATTTAGGGTTGGCTGAAAAAGTCTTTTAAGGAGAAGGGGGATGGGTAGGGAGATTACATGTAACTTCCCTAAAGAGGAGCAGAGAATTTATAGAGGAGGTAGTCAAATATATTTGTCCATTGATTTTCCTGGCTTATGTCAATACTTTTATAATTAATCATCAAGCTCTATTTATTGCTACATTTTCATCACGCTCCTACGGGACCCGTTTTTTGTCTTGGGCTGCCCGCCAGGGGAGTTAATTAACGGAGTGATAACACCTAGACATAAATTTGTACTCTCCAGAATTAAGATACATATTCTATAATTTTCAAAAAAACAACTAATAAAGTTGCCCTAAATGCTCTAAAAAGGCGAGGCGTCAAAGACAATTTTTTTGTAAATTTTTTACTCTCAACTTTAGCATAGATATTACAGGAGTCTTGGAGGCTTAGTTCCCAAACGTTCCTCAGCTAAATCCCGAATTAAGGATAACCGAGAAAGAATATATTCGCTCATTAAATCTGCATCTTTACAATTCATGCCAATTCTTGTTTTCAACTGTTTGATTAACCACTCAACTAAGGTGGCATCATCTAGTGATACTAAGGTTGTAGCTTGAGAGTTTTCTACTATAGACCAAAGCTGACGTAAAATTGCGGGAGTCATATAACCTCGATATAAATTTAATACCCGTGTTTATTTAGGGGATTGGCCATTTCAGTTATCAGTATTGACCACCAAAAGACAGAGGCTTGAAATACTGAATCGAATATTTTTTTCATTCCCTTAAAAGGGGAGGCTTGATATCTTAATTTTTGTTTAAGGCCGATAGTTAATATATACTCGTATACACATAATTTTCTCAATGCTATATTTCCTTAAGCATTATTTAACATTTACTAAAAAATAACTTAATTCTACTTAGAACAGAAAGATCTAAAGATAATGTAAGTTCCAATTATTACTGAATATTTGATTTCTCCAGTGGCTAAAAAGCCCTAGTTCTAAACGGATGTGCTTATGGGGCTCCGCACTGCTGAAGATATTTTTAGTCAGATTATCCAACCCAATCATAGTTGTGGAAGCGTCACAACTTCCTGATTAATCTTGGCGAAGTCTAGCTGTGCTGCTTGCTACTTTTCTGATGATATTTTCCACATCATTAGCATTAATAATTAATTAATTTGCTGGGTGTTGAACAGTACAAACTGCTATAAAAGCCTTTGCCAAATTGCTCATACAGGTTAGCCAGTTATTTAATCCTGGGCCTATGCCTAAGAGATTTTCTGCTATTGGCTGGCCTTCTTCAAATTATGCTTGGTTATAGACTAACTGTAGGTAAAAGCAGTTATTTCTAGGGAAAAACCTAAATTCTTTCACTTGCTCAAAGGTTAGGTTGCTGGGCATTGGTAACAAGAAATGGTCAATTTAGGATATTCTCTGTTGTAAAGCTTTTTTTGCGATTTTAGTAACAGAAACAGTTACAGCGACTGTGGCGATCAACCCTACTACATAGAGAACCCATTCTGCGGTAGTGCGCGATCGCCCTTCTGCGCCCAAAGTTGCCAAGCTACCAGCTAAGGAACCAAGATATACGTACATTACTGTTCCTGGCATCATTCCAATCCAAGATGCAAAAAAATAGTCTCGCAGAGAAACTTGAGTTAAGCCAAAAGCATAGTTAAGCAAGTTAAAAGGAAAAATAGGAGATAGACGAGTTAGGCCAACAATTTTCCATCCCTCATCAGCCACAGCTTTATCAATGGCCTTAAATTGTTCATTTCCTGCTATTTTTTTGGAAACCCAACCTCTTGCTAGATAGCGACCGACTAAAAAAGCACAAGTTGCACCTATAGTTGAGCTGATAGAAACGTAAATAGAACCAGAAAGGCGGCCAAATAGGAAACCAGCGCCCAGAGTTAGTAGTGAGCCAGGCAGGAATAAAACTGTAGCCAGAATATAGGTAACTGTAAAAGCTATTGGCCCCCAAGGGCCAAGTGTATCAATCCAATCTAAGGCATTTTTTAATAGTTGTTGAGCATTAAAAAATTTATTACCAACAAATAGGAGAATAGCAACTCCAAACAAAATTAAGAGTACTTTGATTACCTTGCTTAAATTTAGCTTTTTTTTTGTAGTTTGTTGTATATCACTCATTGTTTGCAAACTTGAACACTATCTTTGTACTACATTAATATGATAATCCTTTTTACAAATCAAAGTATTATTTTTCCGTGTAATTTCATCTTTAAAACTCAAACAAAATCAAACTATAGCAGTCCTATTTTATTTATGCTAAAAATACTCTCACTTTTTAAGAATAGGTTTAAGCATAAAAGTTAATGGGCAAGAATTTCGAAATTTATTTCTAGTTTTTAAATTGTCACAATCTATTTAGGATTGCTATATTATAGATAGAAAGCTATGCTATGATAGCTTAGTTGCACTTTATTTTTTTCCACGTATGCTTATAACTCGTTAGCTGTACTTTATTTTTTTTTGCAAGTATACCTATAACTAGGCTTTTGAAAAAAATAGGTTGAAAATAATTTCAACACCTTATACAGTAAAGTTTTAGATTTTATGCCACTTTAATCAATTTAGGGACAAAGCTGAGGAGATTGATTATAATTGCTTATTTTTTATATACTGGAGAGTACAAAGTTGTCATAAACAATGATTTTTTAAACTGAACAGAAAGTATTACTGGAAAAGGCTTACAGCACCTATAGTTCTCAATGAAGAGTTTAAGAGCTTGAGAGAACTGAAAGCCTTAGCTGGCAAGAATTTCTCAAAGAACTTTGTGCTATATAGTCATCTCAAAGTGTTTTAAATAAATTTGAAGCTGGTATAACGTGAGAAAATGGTATAAAATTTTCTCTAAATTTATTTATTTTGTAAACTTTTGGTTAATTATTTGATAAATATAATGAATTGGGAAAACTTTGAACAAGATTTATCAATCACCCATACAACTACGAACGAACAATTTACTACTAATTTAGAAATTGAAGGTGTAGTTTTAGAACGTTATCAAGAAGGTGCTCAAAATGTACAAAGAGATCTCTGTTGCCCAACTGAGTATGAGAAAAACTATCTCGATGCTTTACCTCTAGAAATTATTGAAAAAGATTACGGTTGTGGAGACCCTACCCGCTATATATTCACGGGAGAAACAGTTATAGATTTAGGTTCGGGTGCTGGAAAAAATTGCTATATTATTGCTCAAAAAGTTGGTGCAGAAGGGCAGGTTATCGGAGTAGATTTTAATGATGATATGCTAGCATTATCTCGAAAATATCAAGCTGAAATTGCTGCAAAAATTGGATATCAAAATACTAGGTTTGTTAAAGGAAAAATTCAAGATTTAGCTTTAGATTTAGACTTAGTTCAAAACTGGCTTACTGCAAATCCAATTACATCTATTGATGCTTTAGCTGCTTTTGAATATGAGTGTAATATTCTCCGCAGAGAACGACCTTTAATCCCAGATAATAGTGTTGATGTCGTAATTTCTAACTGTGTTTTGAACTTAGTCCGTCCCCAAGACAAAAAGAAACTATTTCATGAAATTTATAGAGTATTAAAGCGAGGAGGTCGAGCAGTTATTTCTGATATTGTCTGCGATGAAAACCCCACTCCAAAAATTATGAATGACTCGGAATTATGGAGTGGCTGTATTGCCGGGGCATTTCGAGAAGATATTTTCTTGCAAATGTTTGCAGAAGCTGGTTTTTATGGCATTGAAATTCTTAAACGTGAGGAAAAACCCTGGCAAGTTATTCATGGAATAGAATTTCGCTCTTTGACCGTTCGAGCTTTTAAAGGAAAAGAAGGAGAATGTTTAGAACGCAATCAAGCTGTAATTTATAAAGGTCCTTGGAAACAGGTAGTTGATGATGATAGTCATACTTTATATAGAGGTAAAAGAATGGCTGTTTGTGATAAAACTTTCCAGATTTATACAGATAAAAATGGTCCTTATCATCATGATATTGTCCCTGTTGAAGCTTATACAAATATTCCTTTAGATATGGCAGAAAAATTTAATTGTAGAGGTGCCACAATTCGGGAACCTAGAGAAACTAAAGGCTTAGATTATGAAATAACAAACATTAATAATAATAATGATGATTGTTGTATTCCTTCTGATTCTGATTGTTGCTGATTAAGTATTTAGCTATTAGCAATGGGTTAAGCTAACACTCATTTAAAATACATATTAGTAAGCTATAATTTATAATTTGAGAATGGTTTTTCTCAGAATGAGGCATACAATAATAAGTCGTTTAAATGCGCAAAGGTTTACTAACTCATTGTAAGCATTCAGCTGTCAGCTATTACCTATCAGTTATTTACTTTAATTGTTTCTGTGTTGCCTACTCCTTGTTTTTATTGAAAGTTTACTTAAGTACCAATGAATAGAATCCCTAATTCCAGTTCTCAACCTCTCGATAATAATTTATTTGAGTCAGAAGAAAATGACCAAATGGAAATCATAGAAGCTTATAATCCTGAAACTAAAGTAATGTTAGAACGGTTTATTTTAATGTTAATAGCAGTTGGGTTAGTAGTGGGGGCAATTTTATCAGTTGGAGTTGTCTATATTCTGGATAAAACTGGGTTTACAACTCCTCCTAATCAACAGCAAATAAATTTAGGAAAATGAAAATTATTCAGCTATAATTTCCTTACTTTCTATTGTCAATAAAATTTAGTAAGATTTCTGAGATATTTTTTTTATTGGTTATTAAAATTTATTACAATGATTCAAACAGCTTTCACACCTTTCCTAACTAAACTAGGCACAGCTTTAACTAAGAAAAAAATTACTGTTTTACAGATTAATCTTGGTAAACGTTGTAATTTGGCCTGCAGTCATTGTCATGTAGAAGCTAGCCCAAGAAGAACAGAAGAACTTACTCCAAAAATTTGTGAACAATTAATTGAATTAATTAATAAATTTCCTCAAATTCAGACAGTTGATTTGACCGGGGGTGCGCCAGAAATGAATTATGGTTTTAAACCCTTAGTTGAAGCTGCAATAGCTAATAATAAAGAAGTAATTGTTCGTTCTAATTTGACAATTTATTTTGTGTCAGAATTTGAAGATATTCCAGAATATTGTGCTGCAAATAAACTCAGAATTATTGCATCATTGCCTTGTTATTTAGAAGATAATGTAGATCAAATGCGTGGTAATGGTGTTTATAGTAAATCTATTCGGGCATTACAATGGTTAAATAGATTAGGATACGGAAAAAATCAAAGTTTGATCTTAGATTTAGTTTATAATCCTCCAGTTCCTAGGAATGATAAGTTTACACTTGTTCCCAATCAAAAAAATCTAGAACAAGATTATAAGAATTATTTAAAGAAGCATTTTAACATCACATTTAATCAATTATTCACAATTACTAATCTACCTATAGGTAGAACTAAACTATTTTTGGAAAAACTTAAGACATATCAGTCTTATTTAGACTTCTTAGAGGAAAATTTTAATGGTAAGACTATAGAAAATTTAATGTGTCGCAATGAGTTGTCAATTGATTATTTAGGTAATGTTTATGACTGCGACTTTAATCAAATGGAAAATATTCCGACTCAAACAAGGGAAGGTGAAAAAGTTACAGTAGCTAAGTTATTAGAAAGTAATAGTTTAGACATAATTGAACAAGTACAGACAGCAAATTATTGTTATAGTTGTACCGCTGGTTGTGGATCTAGCTGCGGTGGTGCATTAGCCTAATTGAGACAATATGATATAATAGGAATTAGTTATTTTTATAGACATCTCTGAAAAAGAATTTAGGAAAGTTATATGAAACTTTCCTTCAATAGTTTGAAAAAGAAATATTTAGGGTTTAGGGTTTGGGGAAAAAGTTTTTTCAGGGAGAAAGTAAAGAGTAGTCAATAGGGAATAGGGACTCAGGAGTTAGGAGAAATTGCAATTACAAGGGAGGTAGTAGTAAGAGTTATCTCTTAACTTTATCTGTTATGGCCAACTAGAAATCCTAACTGTTTTGAGCTTAAACCACTGAAAAACTGGTGCTTTTTGCCAGTGTAATAAGGCTAAAGCCTTTATGCCTAAATAATTTTATAATTAATCAGCAAGCCCTATCTAATTTCTAGAGATGTGTAATTAAATCAGTAAGTAATCCTAAAAATTAATGTCACAAACATATCTCAAATCATCTCCTGCTGTTGTAGCAGCAAGCTTTCATGCACTTTCTGACCCCTTACGAATACAGATATTAGAACTGTTGTGGGAACAAGAGTTATGTGTCTGCGATATATGCGATCGCTTGAATGTTCCCCAGTCAAAACTATCTTTTCATCTAAAAAATCTCAGGGAAGTGTCTTTAGTTCAAGGTCATCAGAATGGTCGTTGGATATATTACAGTCTTAATTTACCTCAGTTGGAAATCTTAGAACAATATTTAGCAAAATATAAAGATATTAATCCCTTGCCAGCCCAGCTTTGCGAAAATAATGATTAATTTTAATGCTGTGTAAAGGTCTTGTAGTTAAACACTGGCTGATCAGATCAGGTTTTTTAACTTTTGCGCTGAATATATCCTGAAATCTGCTGTAAGTGTAAAAAATAATGATTTGTAACTAATTCAAAGAGGGTTAATAAATATTAAAACTATGGGACTTATACATTTTTTCCAATGGACAAATAAAAAAATTAATTCTCTAACGGCACTAATACCAGTAATTACCGTTTATAGTATTACTATTCTTGGTTTACTTTTTTTTAGACACTTAGGAGGGTTCCAGCCACTAGAATTAGTAGTATTTGATTGGATGATGGGTTTGCGGTCTAATGAAGGACCAGATACTCGACTGTTAATAGTAGAGATAACTGAAGAAGATATTAGGTTTTTGCAGCACTGGCCAATTTCTGACCAGATTTTGGCCGAAGTTTTAGCATCTCTACAAAAATATCAACCTAAAGCAATAGGCATAGATATATATCGAGACATTCCTCATCCACCTGGTCATTCAAAATTATTAGAACAACTAAAAAAACCGAATATTTTTGCTATTACTTTTCTTGACCGTGATGATACAGTAGGACCACCTCCGACAATCCCAGAAGAAAGAATTGGGTTTAATAATATTAGTATAGACCCGGATGGTGTAATTCGTCGTAATTTACTATTTACTTCTAATCGCAATAAAACCTTGACAGCTTTTTCCCTACAATTAGCTCTTGCTTATCTGAAAGATTATGGAATACTGCCTGCTCTAAGTGAGAAGAATGAATATAAATTAGGTGATGTATTATTTAAAGAATTAAAATCAAATTCAGGGGGATACCAAAGAATAGATGATACAGGCTATAAGATTTTAATTAATTATCGCAATTCTAAATCTGTTGCTCCCAAAGTTACCATAAAGGATATTTTAAATAATAATTTAAATCCCAAATTAGTCAAAAATAAAATTGTTGTCATTGGTACTACTGCCCCTAGTTACAATGACCTACATTTTACTCCTTATAGTTTTAGTAATTTAGAATTTTCAAGAATGGCAGGAGTGGAGATACATGCACAGGTTATAAGTCAAATTATTAGTGCAGTTCTTGATGAAAGAAAGCTATTTTCATACTGGGAAGAATCAACAGAAATACTATGGATTATAGGTTGGTCAATTGTTAGTGCTAGTTTAACTTGGTATATAAAAAGACTTATAATTTTGGTGTTCATGTATTTTATGAGTTTTACTATTTTAATAGCTATTAGTTATAGTATTTTTCTCAACGCGGAATGGATACCTGTAGCAGCACCTGCAACAGTAATAGTTATGACTAGTGGGATAGTTATAGTATATAAAATTCAAGAATCATGGCAACAACAAAATCTAGCGATGAAACTACTGGGCCAGCAAACTTCTCCAGAGATTGCGAATGCTCTTTGGAAAGAACGTTCAAACTTGATTAAGTCTGGAATTTTACCACCAAAAACAGTTATAGCAACTATCTTATTTACTGACTTAAAAAGCTTTAGCACTATCTCAGAAAAAAATACTTCAGAAAGTTTAATGATTTGGTTAAATGAATATCTGAGTACTATGACGGATATTGTGATTAATCATCATGGAATAGTCAATAAATTTACCGGAGATGGAATCATTGCAGTATTTGGTATACCGGTACCTCGTAACACTGCTGAAGAAATTGCTAGAGATGCTCAAAATGCAGTGAATTGTGCTTTGGAAATGGAAAAGTATTTATTGAAGTTGAATTGTCAATGGCAACAAAAAGGTTCTCCACAAATAAAAATGCGGGTAGGAATTTATACAGGAACTATAACAGTTGGTAGTTTAGGGGGAAAAAATCGCTTAGAATATGGAGTAATTGGTGATAGTGTCAATATTGCTTCCAGGTTGGAAAGTTTTGACAAGGAACGTCATCCAGGAGTTTGCCGAATTTTGATTGCTGAGGAAACTTATAAATATCTAGATGGAAAATTTCCAATAGAATTTTGGGGTGATTTTTTTCTTAAAGGGAAGGCAATACCAGTTAGTATATATTTAGTTCAAGGGAACAAATCACTTTCAAAAGTGGGATGGGCAAGAAAATGATTCTTGAAAATGTTTATACACCTCTTTGATTAAGCAGCATTGAGCAAGTTGGCAATCCCTGAACCGCTTCCTAAAACCCTCATAAACTATTTAGATTAAGTAGATAAGCTAACGCTTATTTAAAATGCATATTAGTAACCCACATTCCGCACTTCATTCTGTAGTACAGAAAGATACATAAATTATCATTACTATTTTGAGTCAACAAATTAAACAAATTAATTCTATAGAACAGAAAAATTAGTGGCATGAATAT
>JAKQYG010000122.1 GCA_023356515.1 Trichodesmium sp. MAG_R04
GTCCCTAGGTCTGTAGGTGGTAAGGATACATATGAAAATATACAACTCCTACACCGCCATTGCCACGACGTTAAAACTGCGGAGGATTTGAAAGCAGTAAACTTTCTCAAGACTCATCAGGTTTAAAGTGGAATTTTAAGGATGTACCTATGAAAAAGGACGTTTAGGAGAGGAGCCGTATGAGGTGAAAGTCTCACGTCCGGTTCTGAAGACGAGCAGGCTCTATAAAGGAATTGTTCTGGAAATGAGCTTGCTTAGTTTAACTAGTTTGTTCTGGTGCCATATATTCGCGACTACCAATAATGGTACCAGTACGAATTAAAGCTGTACCTGTTAGCAACTTCGCTACGCCAAAATCAATTAATACAATTTCTCCCACTTTCCCTAACTTTTGCACTGCTTGATTTTCTCCTGGTAGGTGGGGTAGTTTTTGATAGTTAATAGGCGGGAAAGTGCGACGAATAATATTTTCTGGTTTAATATTCCCGATGAATAATTTGATGTTGATGAATAAATTGCAATATTGGCAGTAACTCTCGTAAAATTGGCCATATTTGTTTTTCTTTGAAGAGACCTTGTTGTTCTAGTTCTTGCTTTAATGTCAAACCTTGAATATATTCTTGCACTAAATAGAAATTTTGATTGTATTGGAAACTGGCTAAAAGTAGAGGAATTTGTGGATGCTGCCCCAACTGTGATAACCCCATTACTTCCCGTCGAAATAGTCTAGCTGTTGTTTGATAGCTTTTGGGGTCGAGGGTGGAAAATAATATTTGTTTAAGAATACATAGGAGCTTCTGAGGATGTTGTTCATATATGGCCAAAAAAGTTTTGCCAAAGCTTCCCTGACTGACTTTTTTCACCATACGATAGCGTCCCTGGAGAATTAGGGGAGAGTGGCAAGTCTCACAATTCCTTGCTGTATTTGGATTTTATGGTTTGAGGCATTGATGATTAATACAATAACTCATCGAGTAGTCGATTTTATTGTTTATATTTTGGGCGAGGGGGTTGACAAATATGATTCAGCAATGCTAGGGTTATAAGCTGTGGAAAAAAATATTATGGCGAGCGTAGCCAAGTGGTTAAGGCAGTGGATTGTGGTTCCACCATTCGTGGGTTCGATTCCCATCGTTCGCCCTATTTGGAAGTAGAAGTATAATGATAATCATAATAATTTTACTAGTATTATTTTGACTTTCTATTCCACAAAAAGTTAGGTAGTTAGGAATATTTCATGCAAAGTCTCTATTGACTCCCTCCTATGTCAAGCTACACTCACGACTTAATGCCAATTTCAAAAGTGCTTTGTATTTTTTATCGCTGATGGTATAAGCTCCAAATCTTTCCAGGTGGGGGTTATTCATCTGAGCATCAAAAAAAACAAACTGTCGCTTTTTTAGTTGCTCCACCAACTTTACCATCGCCACTTTTGACCCCTCTGAAATATTGTAAAACATTGACTCCCCAATAAAAGCACCCCCAATGACAATTCCTAAAATTCCTCCAGCAAGTTCATCTCCTTGCCAAGTCTCAAAACTATAAGCATATCCAACTTTATTTAAGGCTTTGTAGATTTGCTTTAGTTCCTCAGATATCCATGTTGTTTCTCGATCTGCACATCCTTCAACGACAGCTTTAAAATCTTGATTAACAGCAACAGTAAAACGATTTTGATTAATTGCACGACGTAGTGACCGTGGATAGTGAAATTTTTCATCTAGAGGAATCAAAGTCCGTTTACGACTACCATACCACCTCAAACTATTTTCTTCATCATTTGCCATAAGGAAGTAGCCTTGAGCATATCCTTGTATAATCGAATCAAGATTGTATCCTATCATAGAATCACCATTAACAATTTATAATATAATCTTTTAATTATGGTTGAACCAGTCAAAGCAATTGCTTTACCACAAGCACAGAACCCCCAGGAAGAGGGCCAATGGTTGAAAACTTCCTTACATAAATGGCTTAATCAAGAATTCATTCCCGAAACAGTGAACGAAAATATTGCCAACAGAGCAGCTCAAATCTTTGTTCGCCAACGCATGGAAGGGGAGAATGATTTAGGGTCATTAGTAATTGCCATTGTTACAGAAATGCAAACCTTTGATTTTTCCCAGAGCTTTTATGGGGAATTTGCAATTGCTAATGCCGTTAGTGACTTACTATTAGATAGTCTGGGAATAGAACGTTGTTGTGGGCAATAGAAAATTTCAATGTTTCAGTTTCAGGAGTTGTGTATCAAAACAAGAAACTGGGTTTATTGAACTAATTTATAGTTATTATAGTTTTTAGCTATTACAAAATTTTGTTTATCAACTCCGTTTCTAGTTAAGTCCTAATAGACCTGCTAAACCTGAAACCGATCTTGCTCTTTCAGCTATTCTTGCTGTTGCCCCATGAGTAGCGATCGCCCACCCATAGATTCAAAATCAAAAAAAATCGAAAGATTTAAAAGAAAACCGTTATATTTCTTCACGATAAAAGGCGGAGACCTCTAGATATCCGCCTTTATATTGGCTTTTACTTGAGTTAAGAAACAAGTTCTAGTAACATTGCATCCCAGAACTTACCCTGGCGCTGGAATTGTAGAGAGTGAGCGAGAGAACCAGTCATATGAGACGGGCTTCCTTTTTTAATTTCTGGATAATTTTCCTCCCATAAGACTTTCCACTGACCAGAAAGATCAAGACTAAATGTTTCTATTTCTAGTCCATAGGCAAAAGAGTCACCGATCGGATCTTGGTCTAGGAAAAAATGAGTAGCATATAGCCCAGTCTGGGAAGACCCCTTAACGATAGGGACTTCTGATACTGGAGAATAGGGACCTTCGAGTTTTGAGGAAATGTAATGGTGCAAACTGGAATCAGAAATCATATCGGCTTTAGTTTCTAGTTTCTCTAGCCATTTGGGATTTGTATGCTTTTTCCACACCGAGAAGAATAGGTGCCACATCCCATTTTTATATATGACATGACTGCGTTCGCACTCTGTTACCAATCCTTCCTCATCTTTCCCAGTATCCATACAAGGAAAAGCTGCCGGGGGTAAAACTGTATAAGGACCTTCTAAGGTATCTGCTACTGCTAATCCAATACAACCTTTATATAATGGGGAACTTGTTTTAGCAGAAGCGGATAAAAACATCCAATATTTTCCCTGTTCAAAAACGATCCAAGGGTCACGCCATTGTAAATGAGGTTGTTCGGGCAAATCTAGATTGGGAGAATGCTCATAATATTTCTCCCATCCTATAAATTCTAACGGTTTAGAAGAACCCCAATCAATGTCCCAGTTATCGTTAAGTTTTCCTTTGCACAAGCCAACAGACTCTTCAAGAATATGGGGATGATTTGGCGCACCACCGTAAAAAAAGTATAGTTGATTTCCCTGAGGGTACAATTTCCCTGCGAGAAGACGATGGCTTTTCCACTGTTCATTTTTATCTGGGGTAATCATTACACCTAGATCTTTCCATAAGGATAGATCTTCAGCAAGAATTGCTCCAGCAATTTCTCCATGTTCCCAAAACGGACTCTCTTCATGGCCGATACTCTGTAGGTAAAGTAGTATATATTTCGGTTTCTTGAGATTTTTGTTGCTTTTGGGTTCTATTTTGCTTTTGGGTTCTATTTTGCTTTTGGGTTCTATATTAATCAATCCAAGTTTTCTCCTTATCAGACTCAATATATTCTGTGATTAACTGCATATATTGTTTTACTATTCATTTGTCAAGGTTCTTTATACCTCTGTCATTACGTTTGATTATAATTATAAATATACCAATTGTCAACCCTTAAATTCATACAAAATTTATAGTGATTTTAAATAAGAATAAAACACCTTTTGCACTTAAACCATTTCACGGCAAAAACCCTCGTATCAATCTAAACTGAAATGACTATAGACAGACACACCACGAATACCATACCTTCTTAGTTGATTCAACTATATTCTACATCTTAGTGTCTATCTACACAAATTAGTAATATTATTTTTAGGTTTAATTTTCTTGGATTCAAGCTTTTTTGTTAGCTTAGTAAGTACATTAATTAATCCAAATTCTGCACTTTAAGCATACTGCAACATGTTTTTTTGAGGAAGAATGTAGATTTTAGGCTCTATTATTAATAATTAATATTCATAGTCTATGTGATATGTATTTTTACTTATAGATTTCATAATTATTATCAGACAAGGCTTGAAATAGCTCGTATAATATACTATATTTTGACATGGAGAATGTAAGTTATAAAGGAAAAACTGGAAATAAGCCTGTTGAGTTTAATTATAGTTGGGTCCTCCAACACAAGGTCCTGTTTAGTCAAATGTTGAAATTAAGATATGTATAGTTATCTTAACTGGAATTTTAAGTTAAATATTTATGCTTAGAAAAAAGTGGGATGCTCCTAAATATAGTGGGATTCACCTAAATATTAAAACTAATGGGAGGCTTTTTTTATAATAGGATATAATAAGTTTAGGGCGTTCCTAAAATAGGAGGTAAATTTTAAGGTACTAGACAGTGCAAATCAGATTCCTCCTATAATTCAGCAATGCCAAAAAAACTTTATCTAAAAAAATTATGGATAATAATCAGAAATATGTATTGTTCATTAATATTCATGGTTTAATCCGAGAAAAGGATTTGGAGCTAGGAAGAGATGCAGATACGGGAGGTCAAACCAAATATGTTTTAGAATTAACACAAGCACTATCAAAACATCCTGATATCAAACGTGTCGATTTGCTAACTAGATTATTAATAGATCCGCAAGTAAGTGAAGATTATAGTCAAACCACTAAAACTATAAATTCAAAAGCGAGCATTATTCGTATTTCTTCTGGCACAAATAATTATATCCCTAAGGAAGAATTATGGGATTGCTTGGATAATTTTGCCGATAATGCGATCGCTTATCTGAAAAAACAAGAAAAAATGCCAGATGTGATTCATAGTCATTATGCAGATGCAGGATATGTAGGTATAAGATTATCTCATCAATTAGGTATTCCCCTTATTTTCACAGGTCATTCTCTGGGCCGTAGTAAACGAAGAAGATTATTAGCTGCTGGTATTAAAGGGAAAGTCATCGAAAAACGCTACAATATGAATCGTCGTATCGATGCAGAAGAAGAAACCTTGAGTTCAGCACAGAGGATAATTACCAGTACCAATCACGAAATTAATGAGCAATATGCTCAATATGATTACTATAATCAGAAGCAAATGCAGGTTATTCCCCCAGGTGTTGATTTAGAAAGGTTTTATCCTCCAGAAGAGAATAAGTGGGAAAGTAAGATCTTTAAAAATATAGCTAGGTTTTTAACAGACCCTCATAAACCGATTATATTAGCTATATCCCGCTTGGATCACAGAAAAAATATTCAGGCTCTTATACAAGCTTTTGGAGAATCTAAAGAACTACAAGAGAAGGCGAATCTAGTGGTTTTTGCGGGAATAAGAAATGATGCGACAGATTTAGAACCAGATATTCAGGAAGTATTTAAAGATTTATTGCTAGCTATTGATCTCTATGACCTTTATGGTAAAATTGCTTATCCCAAAACTATGGTAGAGGATATTAGTGTTGTTTATCGTTTAGCTACAATTTCTGGTGGAGTTTTTGTCAATCCAGCGCTAACTGAACCTTTTGGACTTACTTTGATAGAAGCTGCGGCTAGTGGTGTACCGATTGTTGCAACTAAAGATGGTGGCCCAATTGATATTATCAAAAATTGTCAAAATGGTTATCTCATCAATCCCCTAAATACAAAAGAAATTGCTGACACTATTTTAAAAGTTCTTCAAGATGAAGAAAAATGGCAAATACTTGCTAATAATGGACTGGAAAAAGTAAAAAAACATTATACGTGGGAGTCTCATGCCGATACTTATAATGATATGTTGCAATCAATAATTGAGAAAGCTGAACCTTTACAGAGAGGTATTTTACAACGACGCTCTCAAATGTATCATAATGGAATGATTGTTTCCAGTGAGAACAGTTTACTCGGTGATTTTGAATCTTTACAGGAGTTGATGAGGATACTGAAAGAAAAACAAAATAATATCAGTTTTTGTCTGGCAACAGGTAGAAGATTAGATGCCACCTTGAAAGTTATACGTGAAAATAATATTTTCCAACCAGAAATTATGATTACCAGTCTGGGAACAGAAATTTATTATTCCCCTGATTTAACTCAGGATGATGGTTGGACAAATCATATTAATTATCTCTGGAATAGACAAAGAGTGGCTTCTCTTGTCAAAGGAATGCCAGGCATTAAGCTACAACCGAAAGAACAACAAAGTAAACATAAGGTTAGTTATTTCTATGATCCTAGTTGTGCCCCTAGTATTGAAGAAATCAAAAGCATTTTGCTTCAAAATGAACAAACTGTGAATGTCATTTTATCTTTCGGTCAATTTTTGGATATCTTGCCAGTAAGAGCTTCTAAGGGTTATGCTATCCGATGGATTGCTCAACAACGAGATATTCCTTTAAAACAAATACTTACTGTTGGAGATTCAGGAGCTGATGAAGATATGATGTTAGGTAATACTTTATCTGTGGTGGTGGCAGTAAATCGTCATCAAGAGGAACTTTCTAAAATGCTTGACGTAGAACCTGTTTATTTCTCTGAGAAACAATTTGCCGCAGGTATTATTGATGGTTTAAATTATTACAATTTTTTCAGTTTATGTGAGGAAACATAGATATGTTGGAAAGGTTATTCATTTGTACTGATTTAGATCGAACCCTGATTCCTAATGGCAAACAACCAGAGTCTCCTAATGCTAGAGAATTCTTTAAGCAATTGGTATCTAATAATAGAATTACTCTTGCTTATGTTAGTGGAAGAGATATAATGTTAGTGGAAAAAGGAATCGCTGAATATCAATTACCTTTTCCAAATTTTGTAATTGCTGATGTGGGATCAAGCATATATAAATTTGATGGTCATAGGTGGTTACGCTTTGAAAGTTGGGATCAAAATATTTCTCGAGATTGGCAAAATAAAAATCCCCTTGATCTTGTGCCTTTATTTTCTGATATCAAAGAATGTCGTTTGCAAGAGATAGAAAAACAAAGTGTGCACAAGTTAAGTTATTATGTTGCCTTAGATACAGATGTAGAAGCAATTATTACTGAAGTAAGGTCAAGATTGGAAAATAAACAGTTTCAATCTAATATAATTTGGAGTATTGATGAACAGGTAAATGTGGGTTTAATGGATATTCTTCCTTTAAGTGCAAATAAAAAATATGCTATAGAGTTTCTGATGAAAAACCAAAAATTTCAGAGAGAAAATACTGTTTTTTCTGGAGATAGTGGTAATGATTTAGAAGTTTTAATTAGCCCGGTTAAATCTATTTTAGTAGGAAATGCTAGTTTAGAAATTAAAGAACAAGTTAGAGCAGCAATGAGTAAAATGATCTTCCATAATTCATTATATATTGCTAAAGGTGGATACTTGAATATGAATGGGAATTATAGTGCAGGAATTCTTGAAGGCATATTTCACTATTTCCCTGAAATTGATAATTGGTTGTAAGTATTCGGCTATAAGCTATCAGCTAGAAGGAGGGATTAGTCTCCAAGAAGAATTAAAAGTCCGACACGAATTACCTATGATACAATCAACCATTATTTGAAAACAGAGTCTTTAAATTTACAATATTTATGACGAAATATTAAAGAACAAATTGATTTCACCTCGGCAACTAAATGCTTCTGCAAAGTGATAGCACTCAGTTATTTATTGGTTAATTCATACTCATTAATACAAGTTGCTAATCTCCAATTATAACCATGAAGAGCTATAGATGGGTGCTTGGCAAGTATTGTTTTTTTATTGACTTTTAGTTTAGTCTTAGAAGATTTCATCAGGAGCAACTATGGTAATAGAGAAAATTTTTCAGCTAAAAAAATTTAAATATCAACATTTTATCAGAAAAAATCGGCAATTTATTGCTTTTGGTTTAGCAATACTGTTGACTCTCTTTCCTCTCAAAGTACTTTCTGAGTATCTAAATGATGGGGGGCTATTAATTAAAAAAACAGTTATTCAAATAGCAAATCGGGATATTACAGATCAAGAACAGTATGACATATTCCGTGAAGCTGATGAATTGCATCAACAAGGTTATTTCGAGAAAGCGCTGCTGCTTTTGTGAGTGACTACAAAAATAATGATAAGTTGCGAGAAGAAAAAATACTTCAAGACTATGTTGACGGTATAGCTGATCGGTTTGTTCCTTTTGTAGGTCGTGATGAGATAGAAACTTGGGTAGTTTTGTGTGAGGCTTTGGGAAAAAGGAGAAAAAGTTATTTGTTTCAAGACGATATTGATAATTTGCCTTGTGAAGATTTGCTGACTATTGATCGCCTCTGGGTAAAATATAGTGGGGGGAAATTTGGGTTTAGGGTACAAAAACAGATTTATAAAAGGGTGAATGAAGATTATGGAAAATTTTGTTTTGTAGTCAGGTTGGTTGGTTGACTTATAATTTGCATTTTCCCGATCGCGGATTTAAATTTAGAAATTGGGCACCAGTTGGTCATTTACCTTCACGAATTTGGGCAGGAGGTAAAAAATGGTGGAGTCATGCTGAGGCAATGGCGAAAAAGTTAGATAAGTGTTTGTTGTAGGTAGTAGCTGTTAAGTTTTAGCTGAAATAATTTTCTGGAAATGTTTAGCTATCAACCGTAGAAATAAAAAAACTAATATTTGAGGAATTAATTTTTTCTTAGGGATAGATTATACTATTAACAAGATTTTAAAGAGGATTGAAAATATGTATGAAAATCTGGAAGTAGACCATATTTTTAGAATAGTTGAAGATGATACGGATGCGATAAATCAAATATCATCACTGGGATTTTCTGCTTCTGAAATTAGGGAGCATACTGAACAAGGAACTAGTTCCAGATTTATTTTTTTTGAGAAAAATTATTTAGAACTAATATATCTTAGAAGTCGAGAAGAATCGGAGAATAACTTTGTTAAATTTCATCAAAGGGTAGATAATTTTAGAAATAAATCTGGTTCTCCTTATGGAATAGGTTTTAGAGGTAAACTTTCAGAGATAGAGAAAAATGATTTTGAATTGTATCAACCTAAATACAATTTCTCTGGTAAAAGTTTCATTATCTATATGCACAGTTCCTATTTCACAAATCCAGAAATGCCTGCGATATTTTTTATGGAAGTAAATAACAGTACAAAAGAGGAATTTTATCCTCTAAGTAGGGGATTATCTTGTGAAAAAGATATGTCTTTAAATCAATTTACTGATGTAACATTAATTTCTTCTATCTTAAAAGAAGAGTGTTTTGGAAATTTTGAAATTCAGAAAGGGGTTGAAGAAAAATTACTAATTAACGGTAATTTTTTATTTTGATAATTAATAATTCGCCTATAGGTTGTAACAATTTAAAAACCAGAAATAAACTCCGAAATTTTTATCTATAGAATTTACCCATTAACACTATTGCTAGGATGTTTTTCCCTTCGCGAAATGAAAAGCGCTGGTGTAACAGACCGAGATATAATGTCTCATTCTTATTTAAAATGAATATATTTAATCGGCAAGCCCTACTCAATGGTTACTATAGCAAATTCCAAAAGGTCGTTACAGTATTAATAGCTAAATTTCCACCATTGGTTTATACCATTTCTCCATGAAGTTGCTCTTAATAAAAGATAACAACTATCAGTAAAATTCAGTAACATCCAAGTCTGGGTCAGAATGTTAAGAATTATTAAGCGCATTGTTACAGAGAAATG
>JAKQYG010000123.1 GCA_023356515.1 Trichodesmium sp. MAG_R04
TTGGATCTATCCAAGGATTTGTAAAAGAAAGAATTCGCCTCCTTTGATAATCATTAATGCTGACACTAATAATAGCTAAAAGAAATCCAGATAAAGCAACACCTCCAAGATAAAAGTAAGGCAGTCCCGCAGCAAAGGCAATAAACCAAATAACTATTCCACACAAAGCAGTAGTACTCAAGTTTGGTTGCAGCAGAATAGATCCTAATACTAAGGAAAAAATCAATAGCCAAGTTATTCTCACTAGCCAACTCAGGTGATTCCATCTACTAAACAAATAAGCTGCTTGTAGCACCAAGAAAGGTTTCATTAATTCAGAGGGCTGAATAATTACTGCACCCAAAGATATCCAGCGAGTTGCTCCATTAATAGTGGTTCCTATTCCTGGTATTAAGGTAAGCAGTAGCAAACTGAGTATCATAATTACTCCTACTTTGGCAATTTTTAATATGCGAGATAAGGGGCTATATACAACTACATTGAATCCTAGCAGTCCGCCTAAAACCCATATTAATTGACGTTTAAAGAAGTATAGACCGTCTCCATATTCTGTTGCAGCATTGGCGTATGAAGCTGAAAATAATACTACTAGACCTATAAATAACCAAAGAAATGTTAACCATCGTAATAATCTTGCTTCTAGTGCCCATGTTTGAGCTTTAGGGTCAAAAAAAGGAATTAGATAACGTAAATCCATAATTAGAAGTTAGAAGTAATCCCAAACAAAATATAAGTATGTCAAAGACTAGATTCAGATAAAAAAACAATAATTAAAATCTACTATCCTGATATAACACTTTTTTATAAACGCGATCGCAACGTTGGGTTTCGACACCAGTTGTTAACTGATAACCATTACTTTCATATAATTTAATAGCTTCTTGCAAAACTGTTGCTGTTTCTATCCAAATTTCTTGAAATTGACATTCAATAATTCTTTTTTCTAATTCTTTTAATAAGAATTTTCCTAAACCTTGACCTCTAATCTCTGGTAATAAGTACATTTTTCTAATTTCGACTGCTTTATTGCCTCGTTCAATTGGATAATATGCAGCAGTTCCTACTATTTTTCCTTGTTTTTCTATTACCCAAAATTCTCCTCCTATATTTTGATAAAATTTTTCTACTTCTAACACATCTTTATCTGCTCCCTCAGGTTCCCACTTTAGATGATATTCTGCAAGAACAGAACCTATAATATCTGCTGCTACTTGACAATCATTTGGTTGACAATTTCTAATTAAAAATTCACGGTAATATTTTTTCATATATGTATTAGGGAGTAGAGAAAAAAAGGAATAAAACCAAAACATATTCCAACTATCTCAGGTACAAATATTAAAATGAGGTATAATTATACTAAAACTTTCCCCACATCAGAACCTACTGTAATTGCTGATTCCTGAATACTTGCTAAATCAACTATGAATTCGTGGTTCTAGATGCAAATTACTTAATACTTCGCTTTCAAATATTGCTAATTTTTCTAGCCTTTGCTCTACAACTTTCTGTTCAAAATAAGTTGTCGCTAAAATCCAATATACTCCATAATGCCTGGCTTCAGATACCATTAAACCACGATAAAATTTTGCTAATTCATAGTCATTGCAATAATCAGCAAGCAAGCCTAAACGTTCATGACTTCGAGCTTCAATTAAACAGTAAACTAATAATAAATCTAACATTCTTTCTGGTTCATTTCGCCGAATTTGACTATTTAAAGCTGCTCCATAAGGAGGAGCATTTAGGGGAGCTAATGGAATATTACGACGTTCTAACCACTGATTTACCTGTTCAAAATGTTCTAGTTCTTCACGAGCAATAGCTGTTAACATTTTGATAAGTCTAACACTAGAAGGATAGCGAAACATTAGATTTAAAGCTACTCCTGCTGCCTTTCGTTCACAGTGGGAATGGTCTAATAATATAATATCTAAATTGGCGATCGCTTGGTCTATCCAAACTTGTGAAGTAGGTTGTTTAATATATTTAATTTTTGGCGTTTTTGATAGTTGCATAGTTATTACTTATTTTCACCCTCATAACGTTCTTTCGCTATTTTTCTAACATTAGATGCAAAGTACGGATAATTTTCTAATACTTTTTTAAAATCTTCTTTGTGCAGAACAAATAATTCACAGTAAGTCAACGTGATAATTGATGCAGTACGTGGTTGTTCATATACTAGGGCAATTTCTCCAAAAAATGTACCTGCTACCATATTTCTGTATATAGAACCAGTTTTTTCTGAGAAAACTTGTACTAATCCACGCTTAATAAAATACATTTCATTTCCTAAATTACCTTCACGAATTATATATTCATTAGGTGGTAATATTTCTGGTTTTAATGCCATTACTATTTCTTCGATAAACTGTGGACTTGAACCTTGAAAAATTGGCACTTTTTTAATTACTTCCTTGTGCAATTGTAGTGCTAGTTTAGTTTTCAGAGGATAAGGTAATTCATCAAGTATATAATAATCTCTAATATCCCGATTTTCAATCCATCTATATTGATAGTAATCTCTAATTTTATGTTGTAATATCGGAGGGATTTTGTTGTCCCGCATATAGGTTGTAATTTGGTCTAGCTTTTCTCTATATCTTGCTTGAGCTGCATCTAAGTTGGAAATTAATGAAGATACATTACCAATAATATAAGCATACATAGATATCCCTGAAAACATTACCATTACTGTGAATATTATTTCGATTTCTGTTGCAGGGGTAATATCTCCATACCCAACAGTAGTTAAAGTAGTAATTGCCCAATAAAGACTATTGATATATTGGGTTCTTGTATCCAATGATTCTAAGGATTTATTAATTAACCAAGAATCTCCAGAACCAAAATTAGTTTCCAAATTGCCAATGAGAAACCATCCACAACCTACCCAATGATTAATTAAAGCAATAAATATTATTAACTTACACATTCTAATTAAGGTAGGATTAATATTAACATTGATCTCCCACCTATTAAAAATTCGAAAAAATTGAGGTAACCGTAATAAACGAGGTAATCTTAATAAGGCAATAATAAATAGTAAATTTGGCAGGAAAATTCGCGCGATTAAATCTCCAGGAAAACTAGCTATTAAATGTCTCCTGAAAAGTTGGTAACGATAACGTTTGGCTATCTTTTTTTTGTCTTCAATATATTCTCCATACTTAAAGTAACCTAAATGAAATCGAAGAAATATATCAGCGATTAGAATAGTGTCTCCGATTAAATCCAATAAAATCCAGGTACCATAAAAATTTGGTTGAAAAGAGATTCTGAATGGTACAATAAATGCATTATAAATAGTAATAGATACAATTAATATTTCCCATAATCTTATAAATTGACTATCGGGACGAAATATAGGAATTTTTAGTGTAGTCATTCGTAAAAGTTTTCTGATAAAGAAGCATTTAGGATACTTATAACATTTCATGGAAGTCAAAATATAAAATTTAAAAGTAGTACCAAAAATTATACTTGTTCTTCATATTTCAAAATGTAGTATAAAAAGCCATGTAAATCTGTTAGTAGGGATTTTGTATACAATACCCCTACTATTTATCACCCTTAGTATTATCACAGAAAAGAGGAAGTAGGAGAAAGAATTGATGATTTCTGCGAGTGATTTTATTTTTTATTATTGGATATTTATATCAATTAATAATTTTTCTATCACTGCATACATATCTTGAGCAAATTTTTTTGAGTTCCACAAAGGTGCTAAATTTTCTGGCTCCTTAGACTTAACTAAACTATCAATATATTCTTGTCGCAGATTAAAATTTTGACCTAATTTAACACCCCAATCAATATATTCTTCCCATGACCATGATACACCTAATTTAATATCTAAACTTTCTAAAAAAGAATAACCCATTCTAGATAAAAACTGTTCTCCAGTGTGAGTAACAACTGGCAAGTTAAACCACAAAGCTTCTAAAGTATGAGTACCACCATTATAAGGATAAGAATCAAGTAAAATATCTCCTAAAGAATAAATACTTCTATGTTCTTCTTCCGTCAAAAATCTTGGCATAAATTTAATTCGATGAATACTCACTCCCTTAGTTTTACAAGCTTGATGATAAGCAGATTGAAATACTTCTAAATCTCCTAATGCTTTATGAACTAAGATACTATTAGGAACTTGCTGCAAAATAGAAACTTGTGCATTAACTAAATCTTGGTTAAATTTCCTGCCTGGTGCTAAACAAAGATAAACTATTTGATCTAAACCTATTCTCTGGGATTTTCTTAAATTAGCTTGACTTATTTCTATTCTTTCAAAACCAGAAACTGCTACAAATGAATCTCCCATTCTCACCAATTTTTCTACATAGTATTTATCTCTATCTTGCGGGTGAGTATTCCAGTCACAGAGAAAATAATTATCTGAAGATATATAAGGAGCATCAAACCCTAGCCAAGATATACAAATAGGTGCTGGTTGCTGATGAAATATCTCTGTATTAATTGGCACGCTTATAGAGTCTAAATCTATTAATATATCTACTTTATCTTGTTGAATTTCATCAATAATTTCTCTAACATCTGCTCTTCCTTGAGGATATTTTTCCGGTACATATAACTTAGTGGCAGCTTGACTAAATTTATGAGTTTTGTCGTCTACTTTTAAACGTTCCGTTGAGTATAAATATATTTCTGTATTGAGATTTCCTAGATCCCGAATTATATCAAGACTGCACCAACCTACAGAATGCCTACAAAAATGACAAGATATAAACCCAATTTTTAATTTCCGACTTTCACTAAACTCGAAATTTGATAATTTTTGACTATGATTATACTTAGGTTTAATAGCTAATTGAGTATAATATTTAGAGACTAATTTGTATATATTAGAGTTAGCTTCAATATCATCTCTTAAGTAAGGAACAGTGAATAAAAATTTTCCATATAAAGATTTTAGTTCCACTGATTTTTTGACAATACTTATATCTTCTATAACCTTATTCTCCAGCTCAAAAAATCTATCTTTAGCAATTTCATTTAAACCAGATACTTGATAAGTACTAATCATATATATTCCAGTCATAATCTTATCTATTTCTCCACATTCTTGATAATATTTATTGACTGCTTCTCTAGCAATTTTATAATTATTACCATCTCCGAGAATGCCACATAAATGTTGATGAGCTATGGCATAGTCAGGTTTAATTTCAATAGCTTTTTTCAAGTTTTGAATAGCTTCAGAAAACTTACCTTGATTTCTCAAAATAATTCCAATTTGACCATAAGCTTCTGCTAAGTCTGGCTTCAGTTTGATAGCTGTTTGCCAAATAGTAATAGCTTCTTCTAATTTACCCTCTTCAGCTAACTTATATCCTTGGCTTAAATTAAACTCTATCCCACCTAAACTAGGGTTTAATTCTAATGCTTTTTGCTGGGAAGCGATCGCCTCATCTGATTTTCCCATCTTCTGCCAAACCTTGGCCAAATTCCAATAAGCGGCAGCCATCTCTGGTTGTAGTTGAATAGCTTTATAGTAACAAGCGATCGCCTCTTCTAGTTTTCCCTGACAATAAAACATACTTCCCAAGTTAATATGAGCTTGAGATAAATCAGGGTTCAACTCTATGGCCCGATAATATAGACTAATAGCTTTAGAGATTTTACCCTCAGCTTGCAGAACATTTGCCAGGGTAACATAGGTGGGGGCCCAATTAGGCTGTAAAGTTAAAGCCTGACGACAACAAGCGATCGCTTCTGATAATTGTCCTTGAGCGTAGTAAAGTTCAGCCTGTTGTGTCAAAGTCTCAAAATTTGGAATTTGTGAGTTAGAAAAACTGGAGGAAGTATTCATTGAATAACTTTTTGTATGAATTAAAACTTCAAATTTATCATATTTAACAACTTATTAGAGTTTACCAAAAAATAAATGAGTACTAGTTAAAATAATTTATCGAAAAAATCTTACACTAAAAGCAACACACTAATCCTAACTGTGGGGCTTCTGGTCTACAAATTCCTTTTTTTTTCTTGGGTAAGCTTTTGTGCATTTAAACGACTTATACCTCGTTCAAAGAAAAACACTTCTAAATTATAATTTAGTGAATTAGCTGACTGCTGAATAGTTATAAATAAGGAACATTTCAATGATTTGGAAAAAATTCAATCAACCCCAAGCAAAAATTAAATTTAAACTCCAAATAATTCTGGCAATTATTTCATTAATGTTGGCAGTAGGAATGCCTATTATTATTAATCATAAATTTCCTGTCCTAGCCAGAACTGAAAAAACCTACGAAAAAAAATTATTTGAAACTGCCCTATCTTTTACCCTATATTTTGAAGGTGGATTTAGTAATCATCCAGCAGATAAAGGCGGTAAAACTTATAAGGGAATTTTGCAAACTGAATATAATACCTATCGACGGCAAAGGGGTTTACCGCCATTAAATGTTACTCAAATCTCTGATACTGAACTGATAGAAATTTATCAAGGCTATTGGGATAATAGTAGATCAGCTACTATGCACCCCGCTCTTGCTGTAGTTATGTTTGATACTGCTATTAATTTTGGTATTAATAATTCAGTAACTTTTCTACAACAAGCTTTGGGTTTACCACAAACAGGTATATTTGATGCTAAGACTAAAGAAGCATTAGCAAATGGAAATAACCGAAATACTGCACTACAAATGATTAATGAAAGGATTATTTATCGCTATAAAAGAGTACAGGAAGACCCAAGTCAAATGGCTTTTTTTCATGGTTGGTTAGCTCGTGATTATAGTTTGTGGGGTTATGTGCAAAAGCTTAAAGATAATTGAGACTTAAGGATGCAGCTATTACCTCAGGTCAAAACTATAACTATAACTCATAGTTAACTATATATTTTCAAAAATATCATGGAAAATTTATTAACAATAGAAACAGCAGCAAACTCAGTTTGCAAACAACATTCCACTAATAAGCCATCTCCAGATTCTGTTATATCAGCACTTATTGAAATTGAAAAGCAGTCAAAAAAAGAGAAAAAAAACTATCAACTTGAGCAACTATCTGGCAATTGGCAATTATGTTTTATTACTGGAACAAAAAAAACTAGACAAAGAGCTGGTATTATATTAGGAGCAGGACGTTATATTCCCACTTGGATAAAAATTACGCTCTCCTACTATTCTTCCCTAAATACTTCTAAAATACATCAACAAATAAAAAAAGGTATAGTAGAAAATACCGTGGAGTTTTCTGGTCTTAAATTATCTCTTTCTGGGGTTACAAAATTTCTAGACAGAAAAAATATTCTGGCTTTTGATTTTACAAAAATTACAATCAAATTATTCGGTATACAACTCTATTCTGGATATATTCGAGGTGGCAAAGAAAGTGAAAATAAATTTCTTACGGAAAGTGTAGCCAAGCAAGCATTTTTTGTCTATTTTTTGATTCAAGAAAGATTTATTGCTGCTAGGGGAAGAGGAGGAGGATTAGCTATTTGGAAAAAAGTGGAAAGTTAAATTATAATTGTAATAATAGCTCAATATTATTATTAGGACATTCTCAACCGTATTAAACTAAGCTAAGCCCATACCCTAAATTTAACTTCCCTAATTCTCACTTCTGACTTCAGCTAAATTTTTATCTCCCTGCTGAATAAAATTTTTTTCCATGAATTTTACATCTACCTCTTCCCAACTATCTAATCTATAACATTAGCTATATAATCATTCAAGAGTAATTATTGGCTACATAATTTTATTTGTAGTCATCTTTATTCCTTATTATTTCTTACTTTGTGAATAACTATGACTCAAGATAATTGGTTAAGTACATTACGTAAAAATCCCATAATTGCTGTTATCAGCACATCAAAAATGGAGCTTGCTAGGCAAATGGCAAATGCTGTTGCTGCTGGAGGTATTCGGATAATAGAAATCACTTGGAATACTGATCAAGCAGCAAAATTAATTACCTTACTACGCTCTGAATTATCAAATTGTACCATTGGCACAGGTACACTATTAACCCTAGAAGAGTTACAAAAAGCACTTAAAATTGGTTGTCAATTTGTCTTTACCCCACATACTAATCCTGTTATGATTCAAACAGCAAAAATAGCAGCAGTTCCGATAATTCCTGGGGCTCTTTCTCCTACAGAAATAGTTACCGCTTGGCAAGCAGGAGCTAATTGTGTTAAGGTATACCCTGTTTCGGCAGTTGGAGGCGCAAATTATATTAAAAGTTTGCAAAGACCTTTAGGAGAAATTCCTTTAATTCCTACTGGTGGAGTAACCCTGGAAAATGCTCAAGAATTTATTAAAGTAGGTGCAATTGCTGTAGGTTTATCAGGAAAATTATTTCCCAAAAAATTGATAATTGCTCAAGATTGGGAAGGGATAACTCAACAAACTAAACTTTTAGTTAAACAGCTTTCAGAAAATTAATCACAATAATTTATAGTTTTAAGCAGTAGTGCTATAAATAAAAGTTAGACTATTACTTTTATTTTTAAGCAAGATATAAATATGAAAAATTTACTGAGTTTAATAATGAGAAATAAACTAAGTTTATTCACTAAAATTTGTGATTTAAAAAAGTTATATCCAAGAGTTAAAATATTTGCCACTACAGCACTAACTATTATAACTTTTTTCTCCTGGTCAATACCAGCTAAAACTAGCCAATGGGAACATATAATTTCCACAAGAATATTAGAGTTACAACAATCAGGCGAACGTTGGATCTCAATTAATTTATCTACCCAAAGATTAATTGCTTGGGAAGGAAATAAAGCTATTTATGCAATCATAGTTTCTACAGGTAAAGCATCAACCCCTACACGTTTAGGCACTTTTAGAATACAAACAAAATATCGCGCCGCTAGAATGACTGGACCAGGTTACGATTTGCCTGATGTTCCCTATACTATGTATTATGATGGAGGAATGGCAATTCATGGTGCTTACTGGCATAATAAGTTCGGTACTCCAGTTAGTCACGGTTGTACAAATGTAGCACTCAATCATGCTAAATGGTTATTTGAATGGGCATCTGTGGGAACCCCTGTTATAGTACATAATTAATCGAATAAATCATTTACTCCCATTCACCACTATAATTTCCTTCCTTCTTTTGACTTTTGATTTTTGTGATACATTTTGTGATGGTTTATATTAAAATGATAATCATTATCAAAATAACTCAAAAGAAATGTCCAGAAAATTTCAATGGATTGGCAATTCATTATTAGCAGCAGTAGCACTTATCATAACTGCTTGTTTGGTAAATATTAGCAGTGCAGCTCAAGATAGGAATGGAACTAAGATAATCGCAACTTTCTTGCCTATATACATGTTTACCAAAGCAGTCACGGGAGAAACTGGAGAAATAGAACTCTTAATTCCAGCGGGAGCAGACCCCCACGAATATCAAGCAACACCAGAAAATGCTCGTGCTATTGCAAAAGCAGATATTTTAGTAAAAAACGGGTTGGGGCTAGAAGAATTTTTAGAGAAATTGGTTAATGCTGCTAGTAACCCTCAACTACAAGAAATTGATGCTAGCAAAAATATTAAACCCATAGAAGAAGATGAAAATGACCATCACGACCACGACCACGACCACGACCACGGTCATGAACAGGGAAACCCTCATGTTTGGTTAGACCCAGTTTTAGCACAACAACAAGTTAAGAATATTCGCGATGGCTTAGTTAAAGCTAACCCTAATAATGCAACTACTTATCAGGCAAATGCTAGTATTTATCTGCAAAAATTACAGCAACTTGACCAAGAATTTAAAACTCGTTTAGCTG
>JAKQYG010000124.1 GCA_023356515.1 Trichodesmium sp. MAG_R04
TAAAAATAATACAAGGAGCTTTCTTTTTTGCCTGTTCAAACAAATCACGTACTCTAGCAGCACCAGTACCAACAAATAGTTCTACAAACTCCGAACCAGAAATACTAAAAAATGGCACTCCTGCTTCTCCAGCAACTGCTTTTGCTAATAAAGTTTTACCTGTTCCTGGAGGTCCGACTAATAACAAACCTTTAGGGATTCTCGCACCAATTTCAGTAAAGCGTTTTGGCGATTTTAAGAAGTCTACAATTTCAGTTAATTCTGTCTTTGCTTCTTCTACCCCAGCAATATTAGCAAAAGTAATTTTTTCTGATTCTCCCTCTACATAAACTTTAGCTTTACTCTTACTAATTGATAGGGAACCTTGAGGTCCGCGATTCATAAAAAACTGTAATGCTGCTACTAATATAATTGGTGGAATTACCCAATTTAAAAGAATAGCAAGCCAAGGATTTTTAGGGGGTGCAGCCTGAAATGTAACTTTATTATCTTCTAAACGTTTAAGTAATTCAGGATCATTTATTGCAGTAGTAATAAGCCAAGGTCCGAGTTTATCTTCTTCTCCTTTGAGGCGATATACAATTTTTTTGTTATCTATTTGAACCCCTAATACTTGTCCTTTTTCTACTTGTTGAATAAATACACTATAAGGAACTCGAGGAGGTTTGCGACGTGGCATGAAGAAATATACTGCTAATAACACACCTATCAAAACTAATAAAGCACTTCCAATTTGACGGCCACGGTAATTTTTCGGATTATTTTTAATACTCATATTTCTTGCTGGAACGTTCTGTTACTTTAATTCAACTTAACTATTAACTACTACTTACACTCAACCAAATTACCAGCAGAAACAAACCCCCATAAAGGAGAACTAATTTTCACCCACTTACGTTTTTCACCATTTTTATCGCGAATGAATCGATAATTTTCTATTAAAGTCAGCTGACTATTAACAGGTACTTTTCCTCTATACTTGGAATTTCTAGAAGCATCCGCACGTACTGCTAAACCTCGTGGTGCTTTTTTAGGATCAATTTCACGACATAAACTGTCATATGTTTCTTTTCCAGACCCAGATACAACTTCCAAACATTCTATTAAATTAGTTTCTTTACCAGGAAAACCCCTGGACACAAATCCCGAAATAGGATAAATAATTTCTACCCAAGTGCGGCCAGCAGGTCCTCTAATATTTCGATAACCTTCAATTAATGTCACCTCTTGATTAGAGTCTACAGTTCCAACTTTAGGAGAGTTAGGAGTAGGTCTTTTTTGAACTGTTAAACCTGCTGCTTTATTAACTTGACGACATAAGCTAGCACTTTTTTGAGATATTTGAGCAGTTTCTGAAGATACCTGAGAAGTTTTGATGGTTGTAGTAGCTTTTTTAGCAGCACTAACAACTATCATGAAAGTTAATATTAATAATGCCACTGATTGACGCATACTTATTAAATCAAAAATTATATCAAGTGTGTAATAAATCTTTGTTCCAAATAATAGGGATGTTGCATATAACATCCCTAAAGAATAAGGAGGAGGGAAGAAGAAGTAAATTTTGAAAAAAAAAGGGAAAAATTATTGAGTTTTCACTCTTTTCAAGTCAAGCTAGTTAAAATTGCTGCAAAAAGCGTAAGTCACTAGCATAAACACGCCGAATATCGTCAATTTGGTGTAGCACCATAGCAAATCTTTCTACCCCAAAACCTGCTGCAAAACCTGTATATTTTTCCGGATCATAACCTACCTCTTGTAAAACATTGGGATCTACCATGCCACAACCTAAGACTTCTAACCATTTGCCATTCCATTCTAAATCTACTTCTGCTGAAGGTTCGGTAAATGGGAAATAGCTAGGGCGAAAACGGATAGGTAAGTCTCCAAACATTTGTCGGAGAAATTCTTTGATAGTTCCTTTGAGGTCAGAAAATCTCAATCCTTCATCCACTGCCAAGAGTTCAATTTGATGGAACACTGCAGCGTGGGTTGCGTCTACGGTATCTCGACGATAAACACGACCAGGGGCAATAACTCGGATGGGCGGTTCATGTTTTTCCATGTATCGGATCTGGACTGAAGATGTGTGAGTCCGCATTAAATTTCCATCCGACAAGTAAAAGGTATCCTGCATATCTCTTGCGGGGTGGTCTGGCGGAGTATTTAGAGCTTCAAAGTTGTAGTAGTCATTTTCCATTTCTGGGCCGGTGGAGATTGTATACCCTAAACCAACAAAAATATCAAGGGCACGGTCTATAAGGCCATTCAGGGGGTGAATTTTTCCTTGGGAGCGATATACTCCTGGCATACTAACATCTAAAGTTTCGCTTTTAAGTTGGGCGGCAATTTCTATTGCTTGTAAGTTGCTACGTTTTTTATCTAGGTTAGTTTGGATGCCTTGTTTAATTGTGTTGGCGATCGCTCCTACTTTTGGTCGTTCTTCTGGGCTGAGTTTACCCATTGTACCAAGAATTTTGGACACTTGACCTTTTTTACCTAGATAGTTAATCCGTAAGTCTTCTAATTTTTCTAAGCTTTCTACTGTGGCGATCGCTTCTTCTGCTCTTTGGTGCAACTGCTCTAGTTGCGCTATTATATCATTTACCTGAATCATGGGCGAACTAAAATTTACAATAATTTTATATTTGAGTGATTGTAATTTGTAATCTAAATTTTATCATTTGAATCTCCCTATCTCACCGTTCCCCAATCTCCCTATTTATTTGGTAGCAAGTATTAATGTATTTAATATTAGTAGTTAGGAGAGTAGTCAGTTTGACAAGGTAGAATTAGAAATAATATATATTTTGGTTTAGCAATATGGGGAAAATCAAGACTGAGGAAAGGTTTTTCCCTATTTTTATATTCAATATCCCCTTAGAAAAATGAAAATATTGGTTAGTAACGACGACGGCATTTTTGCGGAAGGTATCCGGAGTTTAGCTAATGGTTTAGCGGCAGTAGGCCATGAAGTTATTGTTGTTTGTCCTGACAAAGAACGTTCAGGCACAGGTCATGGGTTAACATTACATCAACCAATTCGGGCCGAAGTTGTCAAATCAATTTTTGATGATGGGATAACAGCTTGGGCTTGTTCTGGCACTCCTGCTGACTGTATAAAGCTAGCTCTATTTGGCTTATTACAAACTCAGCCAGATTTAGTATTAGCAGGAATTAATCATGGCCCAAATTTAGGAACAGATATTTTATATTCTGGCACTGTTTCTGCAGCAATGGAAGGAATAGTTGAAAATATTCCTTCCATTGCTTTTAGTCTTGGCAGTTATACTTCCAGAAAATTTGAAGTTGCTGTCAATTTTGCTCAGAGTTTAGTTCAGAAAATAGAAAGCCAACCTTTAGATAATTTAATGTTACTTAATGTAAATATTCCAGCCATCGAAGAAAGAGAAGTAGCAGGAGTGAAAATTACTCGTCAAGGGATTCGTCGATACATAAATAGACTTGAAAAACGGGTCGATCCACGAGGTAAAATCTACTATTGGCTGGCTGGAGAATTACAGGAAGATGTAGAAGAAACTAAGGATCAACCCTTAGTAGAAAAATTACCAACAGATATTCAGGCAATGGGGGAAAAATATATCACAATTACTCCCTTGCAATACGATCTAACCTATACTAGACAATTAAGCTATCTGCAAAAGTGGAAAATTGATAATTTTAGTTAATAGTTAATACTTGTAGAAAATAAGGCTACAATATATAAATAATAGGCCAAATATTTCACATCGCAGATTAAAAAACTTGGCTCTATTAGAGTGGTTATGTAAATTAGCAATTTAAATGAACTTAAATCCTTAAACAGCAAAGGATTCCATTAAATAAACTCGATTTTTTAAATTGCTTTTTTGTTTTCCCATCATTCTTGTGTAGCTGGGAATATAGAGTCTGCTTTGTTATAATTGATCATAATTACTCTATAAGAGCTAAAAACTTCAGCTATCTAAACTGGTAATAATTTTCCTTGATTTTTCAAAAACAAATATGAATGCTCCTCTATCTAAAAGTAATTATGTAATTTGTCCAATTTGCAATCGCTCTAGTATTGCACAACCAATAAAAATGTTTAATGGGCTATTTACTTGCCCATATTGTAATTCCCATCTGGTCATAAGTTGGAGTGGCCATTATGTCAGAGACCCCTTGGCAATTCAACAGCTAGATATTGGACAAATGCTGAGACGACAAAGTAGACCTTTAACCAGGTTACGCCGTGACTTGACTCACCAGTATTTACCGATAGTTGCCGTAATTAGCAGTGCAATATTTTTTGGAGGAGCGATCGCCACTATAAGTATATTGGATTTCAAGTTTAATCTATTTGATGGAGTATTAGAGTGGATAAAAGAAAAAGACTTGTCGAATAATGAAAAGAATCCGTTTTAATAAGGATATATTGACAAAAACCCCTTATCTGATAAGGATGTGAGTACTTAGCTGAAATTATTCTTGAGCCTCACTGTACTCATCTTTTGCCTTCTCTTGTAACTAAGGCCCATCCTTCCACAGTGTTTAAAACTTGAAAATTGTCTAGGGGAAGATTATTTAGAGTTGATGCTTCAACTAACAGATAGGGTTGAGTTGTACTTTCCCATTGCTGTTGAATTTTCTCTGGCCCAACACGCTTAATTAGGCGATCGCTATAAAAATTTAAGGATGGGCGGTTTCTGGTACCAAAAGAATAAATAATCTGACCTGGGAGTGTATTTTTCTGAATCATTTCTCCCACTGGTTTTACAGGATAATCTTCTTCCAACTCCCATATCCAATGAGGAGAGCTAACAAACATTAGCAGTGAAAGATATATTCCCCAAATTAAAATCAATAAAAACTGACGGTCTTGTTGATTCAATAGTAAAGTTACCATTGTTATTGTTAGAGCAACAGCAAGAGAAATGAACTGTAAAGGCAAATCAGGTTTTGCCAAGTTTGACTCCCCTATATGAGAAACATCACTAAAGTAAACAGAAGCAACCCAAGCTATTACCGCTAATAGTGCAAATAAAGCTACTACTAAACGATGATAAACAGTAGGAATACTCCAAAGATGTTTTTTATTGTTTCTGTGAGTAGGAAAATATTTATCAGTTGAAAACCAAAAATATCCTAAATCTAGCGGAAATTGATACCAAATTTCTGTTAAATAACTACCCACTGCTAAAGCAAAGGCTGGGTAAATAGGCAACACATACCAAGGAAGTTTAGTATTCATTAATGAAATAGCTAATAAATAGACTCCACTCCAAACCAAAACTAATTTTCCCCAACTCAGATTACGATTTTTCCAACTCAAATATAATCCTGGTAACCAGAAAAAAAGCCAAGGGAAACTATACTCAATAATTTCCAATAAATAATACCAAATCGGTCCATTATGATTACCTACAGGTTGCCAAATGCGTTTAAGAGATTGATGGAAAAAGTTGGCGTGGAAAAATTCAACACCGTAATGAAAAAATTGAGCTGTGTACCATAGAAAAACTGGCAACATACCTAGTAGGATACCACTCCAAAAATATTTACTACTTAATAGTCGGGGAGTGTCCCACCAGAGAAACAAAAAAGCGATCGTTCCTAAAAGCAATCCTAAAATAATTCCTTTGCTGAGGGAAACTAAAGCAAAACTAATACCAATAGCGAGACAATAGCGGAGGTTGTGGCGCGAGCGCAACACACACCAAATCATCAGTAAAAAAAAACAAATTACTGCTCCGTCCAACATTGCTAAACGCCCATGTCTTACTACTGGTAATAAAGTTAAGTAAACCAAAGCGGTAAAAATTGCCGGGGTGCGTGGGCGAAATAATTCTCGACCAACGCCATAAATTAAAGGTACAGAACATGCTGTTAATAAAGCTGGAGATAAACGAGCAGTTAATTCACTGACTCCTCCAATACTATAGACAAAGGCAATAGACCAATGTATTAATGGGGGTTTATTAAAATATGGGGTATTATTGATAGTAGGATAAAGCCAATTCCACTTTTCTCGACTAATTTCTCTGGCTACTTGGGCAACTATTCCTTCATCCCAGTCTCGTAAAGGCAAGGTTCCTAAATTAGCTGAAAAAAGTACCACCGCTGCTAATAACAAACCTAGTATTAGCAGGAAATCTATATGGGAATGTAAATTTTTCTTTGTTAATATTTTGTTAAGCATCAAATTATTTGATTAATTAATTGATATTAATAGCATTTATATAGAAATCTGAATTATGAGATGAAATTTCGTTAAAGAGCGAAAAACAATAATCCAAGCTTCTTAATAGGGTACATAAGTCTTGTCGTAAGTTAATATAACTTTTCTCAAGCTAATAAGGTACACTTATGTCTTTTCTGTCCTTAAACTAACTATTTAACATGAACTTACCTGTAATTTTAGATATTGTCATTGGTTTAATCTTTATTTACCTTAGTTTCAGTTTACTATCTAGTGAAATTCAATTAATTTTGACAACTATTTTGCAATGGAGGGCAGCCCATTTAAAAAAATCAATTGAAGAATTAATAATTGGTCAAACTTATATTAGCCAGAATAATTTAGAATCAAATGTAGAAATTGAAAAAGTAAAGCAACTAGCTAATTCTTTATATCAAAATCCATTAATTAAAGCTCTTAACTACAGTGGAGGAAAAGGTGGATTAGAAAGAGCATTTCGGAGAATAACTGAGATAATTGGTAGTGTAATTCGTCTTGTAACTAGAAGTGAAAGCATTTTTGACAAAGAAAAAACTGCTCCTTCTCATATTCCATCAAATAAATTTGCTGCTAGTTTAAGTGATACTTTAAAAATACCAGAATTAATCAAAACAATTAGTGATTATAAACTTGAAGATTTCAAAAATCAAAAGCTGCTAAAAATCCAGATAATTTTAAATGAATTGAATCTAGAAGAACCAAGTAAAAAGCAGATTATTGAAGCTGATTTCCAGAATTTACATAAAGAGTTAGATATTATTTTTAATGACTATAAAAAAAATGATTCAGCAAATATAAATATGGCTTTAGACAGAATATTAGATCGGTTAAATTTATATACAAAAAAATCTTTAACGGATTTACCAGAAACAGTTCAATCTAAATTTGAGGAGCAAATGATTTTAGTCAAGCAAGTATTAACAAATCCTCAGGAGAGAGAATTTTTAATCAGTGAAATTGAACCAAGTTTCTCTAATCTATTAGATTTCTGGAAAAAGTTGATCGAAATAGGGAAAGTTTCTCAAGTTGATTTTCAAAGTAAAAACGGAAAAATATATCAAAAAATTCAGGAAATGCTGGAATTACTACCTAAATCTTTACAAAATAATTTATATACTCTGGCTAAACAAGCTAGAGTAAAAATTACTAAAGAAAGTGATGCTTTAAATCAATTTCACAAAGAAATTGAGCAATGGTTTGATCATGGCATTGAAAGAGCTTCTGGTGTTTACAAGCGTAATGCTAGAGGAGTTGCTTTTTTGATTGGTATTACTATTGCTATAGTTGCTAATGTTGATTCGTTACATATAATAAATAGTTTATCAACAGATTCTTTGTTGCGGACAACTATTAATCATTATTCTGAAGAGTTAATAAATAATAATCCTAATTCTAGTGAGTTGAAGATAGAAGATATTAAAAATCAGGTTAATGCTGCATCAGATGATTTAAAATTGCCTATTGGTTGGGGTCAAAAACTAACGGATAAACCAGGAGAAAATAAATCATTAGTATGGGTAAAAAAAATCTTGGGTTGGATAATTAGTGGAATAGCAATATCTATGGGAGCTGATTTTTGGTTTAATTTATTGAAAAAGATTGTTGATGTAAAAAAATAGGTGCTATACTAAATCCTGTTTAGAGGGGAGCAAAACACATGAAATTAAGGTATAGAAGAAAAGGTTTAGAAAGCAATTTTAAAAAATTACCTTATGTGGATAATTATATTACCTAATATTAACTATTATCTCTTCCCTATTTGCTATTTTTTAACTCTAACTAAAAAATAAAAATAACTTGTAAATACCAATTTATATCTTGACGAATAATTTCTATTTTGCTGATAAATTCGCGCAAGTAAAATCTACGTTCTGATTCAGATAAATCCCACCAAAATTGAGATATAGAAACTGCTTTTGCAGTTTCTAATAAATTGACTGGTGGTAGTTGATTAAGTTGGCTTTCCAATTGAGAAATTTCTGTTTTTAACTTGTAAGTGCGGAGTTCAGCAGTTTCTTGGTCAAAAATGCCTTTAGTTATCAAATTGGGTAGTTGGGAAAGAATTTCTTGTTTCTCAGAAATATTCTGTTGAATTTTACTCTTAATTCCATTCATATTTGGGATTTCTAAAGTAGCAACAGCAAGAGGTAACTCTCGACAAATTATTTCTATAGTTTGCTCTAAAACTTTTTGATAAGCTAAAGCTTTACATTTTCGTTGACGAGAGCAACTTTTGGGCCGTAAGTAAAGATATTGTTTATCTTTCCGAAAGGTAGTAACTCTGGCCGTAATCATTGGAGACTCACATTCTGTGCAGACAACTAAACCTGCCAAGGAATGAGGGGCGCTAGCAGTGCGGGGAGGCATTCGGCGGTTCCTTCGGAGCAAACGTTCGATTTGGGCAGCTTCTTCTCTAGAAATAATAGGAAGATGGGTATTAGAGATGACTTCACCATTTTGATATCGTAAGTCACCACGATAAACTGGGTTGCTTAACCAACGTCGCCCAGTGGTAACTGATATTTTTTTACCGTATTTTTTCTCAATATGACGAACGGCACCACGTAGAGATCCAAATAACAGAAAACTTTCAAAAAAGTCTTTGACAATAGGAGCAGCGCTTCTGTCGATAGCGTAGCGGTCTTTCCCCCGCCGATATCCGTAGGGTGCTTTACCTGGTGGAGGTATCGCTTTGATACGGTTGCGAGCGTAAGCTTGACGAATTTTCCGACTATGTTGATTTTGGCGAATTTGGTTGAGGAGTTTGAGTAGGTCAGTTTTGGTTGCTTGGGTATTGATAGGTATGGGTTCGTTGATTTTGATATCTGATTTCAGGGAAATAATTTTAATGTTGAGGAATTCAAGTTGAGTTAGGCGATCGCATACTTCTTCTACAGAGTTTCCTAACTCTTCAAGCTGACGAATTAGTAGATAATCAACGGTTTGGGTCTGGCAGTCTTGGAGAAGTTGTTGGAGTTGTTGGCGATCGCCCAGGTCTTGATATATTTGGTCAATTTCCCATCCCCAAATTGTTTGGTCTGGCGCAGTTTCCCAGAGAGGGTTTGTGTATGAATAGGCAATAATTTTCACAGATTATACCATGATATAAAAAATAATATTATATTATATTATAGCAATGAGCGCTGGCATTTTTACATATTACAAAGATTATCCTGATGTAGTATCACCTACTGTATGACCTGCATTTTTCATACATAAATTAGGCGATCGCCAAACACTAAAGTTTTCAGGATGGGTGTTTAGGTATTGACAATTTACGTAAGGATTCAGGTGAGAGCGATCGCTTCGGTGGTCAAAGTCTGCATACTTGCTGAAAATATTATAGGGTTGACAAAAAGAGCAAACTATAGTCAAGTAAGAATATGAGTGATTCAGTG
>JAKQYG010000125.1 GCA_023356515.1 Trichodesmium sp. MAG_R04
TGAAATTGAAAAAGCACATCCGGATGTGTTTAATATTATGCTGCAAATTTTGGATGATGGGCGGGTTACTGATAGTCAAGGTCACAAGGTTGATTTTAAGAATAGTGTGATTATTATGACAAGTAATATCGGTTCTCAGTATATTTTAGATGTTACTGATGATTATGAGCAAATGCATCATCGGGTAATGGAGGCGTTGCGTGCTGCTTTCCGCCCAGAATTTCTCAACCGTATTGATGAAACGATTATTTTTCATGGGTTGCAGAAAGAGCAGTTACGAGAAATTGTGCAGTTACAAGTTGTGCGTTTGGAGAAAAGGTTGGCTGAACGTAAGATGTCATTGAAGCTTGCTGATGCTGCTATTAATTTTTTGGCAGATGTTGGGTATGATCCGGTTTATGGTGCTCGTCCTCTAAAGCGGTCAATTCAGCGAGAGTTGGAAACACCAATTGCTAAAAGTATTTTGCGTGGTGAATTTAAGGATGGTGACACTATTTTTGTGGATGTTGAAAATGAGCGACTTTCCTTTAAACGGTTGCCTATGGAGTTGGTGACAGCTAAATGAAGTCAAAAGTTAAAAATCAAAAGTTCAAAGTAAGATTTTATAGACAGGACTTACACACTACCGCTATATATAGTGTATTTTGGGTCATTTATTTAAATATTTACACTACAATTAGAGCCTTTGCGTAAGTCCTGATAGACTTAAAACTTTGACACTACAGTAATTTCAGGAAATAATTTGATATCTATAGCGCTTTTCATTTCAGTAGACAACAAAGTAGGGACTAACTATTACTCAGAAATGAACCCAATTGAGCAAGAGTTGCAGTATCTCAAAAAAGATGAATTATCAGGTCAAATATTTGATGACGAGTTAGACCTTGCTTATGTAGTAATTGACGGTATTCAAGCTAGGGGAGAAAAGGGAAACTACAGTACAGAAAGTTTTAAATTTTACTCAAATCAAACTGCTTAAAATTTCTTTACATACTTTAGTTTTTTTTCACCGACTTACTTAGATTGTTCGCCATTTTTTTTAGTGGTATAACGACTATATTTACAATTTTATAAATGTTATTTATTAAACATTCATAGTTATTTATTAAACATTCATATAGCAACGTGCGCTGGTATATTTACATGGTACAAGTTGCTACTAATGTAATATACGTAAAAGTATTGGTAGATAGTAGCGTAAAATTGTACTACACTTAAATGCGATAGTAATATGTAAAGATGTGAGTGCTCATTGCTATATATCATATAAATTAACCTTAAGTAAAAATTTTTTAACCATAGATAATAGAAACTGGGGTAAGATAATTTTTGAGTAGTTTGCCAGAGCATTTCACTCAACATATCAAAACCATATTGACTCTCATTATTCTTGAGAGTAGCTATCAACTCATAAGAATAAAGAGCAACCAATTGTGAAAGAAATAACTTCATCATTTTTATGATTCTCTAATAGCTCCATTAATACTTCTATTGCTACTGCTTTATTGGCGGTTGACATTTGACTTAATATCTCGGCTGCATAATGACAACGTTGAAATAAATCTTCAAAATAGCAATTGCTTTTTTGTTTTTAGATTTGATTTGAGCTAAACATTTGACTATTCCATTACGAATACTTGGATTTTCACTATCTTCTAATAGTTCAAGCAAAGCGTTGATTTCAAATTCATTATTAAGGGGTATTGATTGTAAACATTGGATAGCTTTGTTACAAAAATCTGCTTCTGTTGTTATTTTTATAATTTCTATTAATGTAGCAATAACTTTTTCTTTAATTGTTTGCACTAGAAGTTTTTCAGCAATAGAACTAATCCTCATCTTTGACCAATATATATCCATATTTTCTACTCGCCCACCAAAAACCAATCGAGCATTATGAAAATGGAATCTATCAAGGGCAAAGTCTACAAGTATTGCAACTATATGATCTGATAATCTGCATTTTTTAAATTCAGTTATTCCTACGGCAGCCAAAAAAAGAGTGTGAAAACCATAAAGGTTATAATAATTTCCATCATGAAAATAGACTAATTTTTTTATAAACTCATCCTTTTCGACATCATGTAGATCATTCCGCCCTAACCATAATAAAATCACCTCTTTCCAACGGTTATCAAAAACTCGGTAATACTTATTTTTAACCGGATAATTCCCCCACTTACCATGATTCCGAGGCAAGAAAAAATCCCAATCATCAATAGCCAGAGCAGCAAAATATTCTTCAAACGTGGCATGAAAAAAAGCATACACCTTTTTGGTCGGCGACTCTGCCGCTACCCCGACATTATTCAACCATCCAGTTCGCAACGCCAGATAAAACAGAGAACTTTCATCATCAGCATCCCCCAATATCCTCTCAATAAAATCTTGCCGCAACCGGAAACGACCTCCACTAGAGTCAATATCCTGTTTTGCCAGTTCACCCAACGCCAAATTTAACTTCCGTCGCTTACCTTTCTCAATTGGAAAGCGATCGCTCTTCCACCGATAAAACTGTTCGACAAACTGACCATACAATTCCGCCTTCGTCTCCGGCAAACTTCCCTCATATAACTGCCAACTCCGACACAACAACGCCAACCGCAGAGGATTTGGCACCACATCTCGCACCCGCGCTTTTTTCTCCTTACCCAACTCAGCCTTCAAGCGCTCACCCTTACTATTCTTCCCCCCACTATTATTCTCCCCCTTTTCTAAGGAGGAGGGATCAAACCTTTCCAAGAGGGGTAAGGGGAGATCGAACCAATTATCAATAAACTGATGGACCTGCTGAGGATAATCAAAATCCAACAACCGAAAAGTCTCAAAATCAGACAAAGCATTTACATCCGCCTGCCAAACATTCAGACGACAAGTCAACACCACCCGCGCCTTACCCACCCATCCCCAGAGCTGACGATAAATATTTTGTAAAGCCTGAGTGCTAGAAGTAGGAATTTCATCCACCCCATCCAACAGCAACCAGACTCGCCCATCTTTAAATTGTTCGGTAAAATTGTTTTGCACCTTCTTAAGTTAATCAGGACTTACGCAACGGCACTGGTTATAGTGGCAAGATCTTGAAAATGAAAAATTTTTGCACCATATATAGCGGTACTGCGTAAGTCCTGTTAATTATCGGGACTTACACAAAAAAACAGTAAAAAATAGGCTTAAATATAGACGGCCAGAGGCTTTTACGTCGAAAAGGTATGATTCCTTTATTACCAAGGGTTCTAGCCATTTTTAGGGTTTTGACGTAATTCCCTTGCCTCGAGTAACTTTCAAGCATTTTTCTACCCAGAAAATGTGTAAGTCCCATTATTTAGATAATATAGCAATCCTATCTGATTAGTGAAAAAATAGGCTGCTTTAAGGCAGGAGACAGGAAGCAGAAGGCAGAAGGTAGAAGGAACAGGAGTTGAAGCTATTTTTAAGAAAGCTAGTGATTTGACAAATGATTTAGGATTGCTATATCCTACGATATTAGACTGGAAAATTTTCAAGACATTAATAACATTGAAATCCTCTAGAGTCAGCGGATAAAGGAGTTCATCCCCAGAAGGCTAGCTGATAGCTAATTGCTTAAAGGTATATTATATCTTTTCTAAAAGTTATAGATTTTGTTAATCGTCAAATTCCCAGTTTGCAAGAATATATTTTATACTAAATTCGGGTATAAAAGCAGGCTTTTCCCATCGCCTAATACCTTATTTAGCAAAGGCTGTAACTTTTAAAATACCCTCTCACACTAGGCGAATTTGGTATTAGTAGATTCAGAATCAATATCTGATATCTGTAGAAATTTATCAACGTGGCGAGGGAAAAATTTGGCATTATTGTGCATATATAGAAGGAGAGTCAATTACATTATCTAGTATTGAACTTACTTCTGCTATTCAAGTTTTATACGAAGGAGTTAACTTTGAAACTGATACTGTCGAGTCAGAATAAATGTAATGCTGTATTGTCATTTCAGTTATCACCTTATTGGTGATTAGACATCTCCAAAAATTATCAAGAACTTGCTCTAACTATCTTTCAAAGTGCGATCGCCAGCTCCTCCAGATAGTCATTTTTTACTAGCTTTACAGTAAGCTAATAAGCATTTAAAATGCGTATTAGTAATTGAGAATTTAGAATTCAGAAGGGTTTTTCTTTGAACGAGGCATACAACAATAAGTCGTTTAAATGCACAAAAGCTTATTACAGATAGTTATTGTTAATTATTTACCATTTTTATATAGTTTTTAAATTACTTTTTTCTACCTCCTAAAGTTTAATTTATACTAAAATTAATACTCATATGCTTAATTTTACTAAACCACATACTGTTAAAATTACTTTTTCATAAACTATTGGTTATTCTCCATTTCCTACCCTCATTAACAGATTTTTCCCCAAACCCTAACTATTGAGAATAAAGTGTTAAATATTTATCGTTCTCTCCTACTTCCGATTATATTTTCTGGATTTAAAGCCGATCCAGAATGGATACATCATCGAGTTCTAAATATGCTCAGTTTTATAGATACTTACTCCGATTCTCAACTGATAAATATTATTCAGACAATGATGGAGAAATTATTCTGTTTTGAAGATACTCGCCTAGAGCAAAATTTATGGGAATTAAATTTTAAAAATCCAGTGGGTTTAGCCCCAGGATATGATAAAGACGGTCTAGCTATTAACACCTGGCCTCGATTAGGTTTTGGGTTTGCTGAACTTGGTACAGTTACTTTCCATGGACAACAGGGAAATCCCCAACCAAGATTGTTTCGTTTACCAAAAGATAAGGCTGTCTTAAATCGAATGGGATTTAATAATCAAGGAGCTGCTGCTTTAGCTAAGAGGTTGCAAAGTCAAAGCAAAACTAATTCTTTTATTCCTTCTTCTTTATTTCCTTATGGTATAAATATTGGTAAATCTAAGATAACTTCTTTAGAAGCAGCAGCAACAGACTATTTAAATAGTTTTCGATTGTTAAAAAGTTGTGGAGATTATTTTGTTGTTAATGTATCTTCTCCTAATACTCCAGGGTTACGTTCCCTACAAAATGTCGATAGTTTAAGCAGAATTTTAGCAGTTTTGCTAGAAGAAAATCAAGAAAAAAAGCCCATTTTAGTTAAGATTGCACCTGATTTAGAAAATGAAGCGATCGCCTCAATACTAGACTTAATTAAAGAATCTCGAATATCTGGTATAATTGCCACCAACACAACTATTAATCGTGAGAGATTAAAAACTAAAATTATTCCAGTAACAGGTAAAGTTGTTACCGAAGAAGCAGGTGGAATTAGTGGCGCACCATTAACCCAAAGAGCAACAGAAATAATTAAATTCATCTGGCAAGAAACAAAGGGAGAATTACCAATTATTGGTGTAGGTGGTATATTTACAACAGAAGATGCGTGGGATAAAATTACTGCTGGTGCGAGTCTAATTCAAGTTTACACAGGATTGGTATATCAAGGACCGGGAATGGTTAAACAAATTCTCCAAGGATTACGAAAAAAGCTAGATGAACATGGATTAAATTCTATTTCTGAAGCTGTTGGTTTAGCAAATAAATAAGTTGTAATACCAATTTCATAAACTTAGACTATACTGCTTGTCTTAATACTTATCAAATGTTGACATATGATATCTAGCAATACTTAAGGAAATTGGTATAAGCATTCAGCTATTAGCTTTCACTCAACTTTACAGCAATAAAACTGGCTTTTGTGTATTAGTTATGAATATCACTATCTCCCAAGGTTGAAAAAATAGTTCAAGGCAAAAAGTGTTTAGAATAAAAAAGAGAAAGACATAAAATTAAACATTCTTTAATTAAATTAGTTTGATTAATTTTTAATTATCCCTCGTTATTTGATCTCTTAAATTTCATTTTTCTCCTTTTGTTTTTTTGTTCATGAATAATTCAGGCTAGTAGCTTGGCCAGTTATGGGCGAGTCGATACTTGATTGGTTTTTAGCTAGTAAATCATTTGTATTTGTTCTCTTTCTTGAGCTTTTATTGATTTACTTATTGGAAACTATTTCATTGATTTTGAATTTTAAAGGACTGGCCATAAATACTTGATAAAGAGTGAGCGCTCTATGATTTTCTTCAACTATAATATATTATTAATTTATATTAAGCGCAGCTTCATAGAGAATTGGTATAACTACATAAAACAGTAATTATTCCTAAGATTTAACAGTTATTCAAGTTTGACTAATATCATTTGTTATTACTTCTATAGGTTGTATTTCTTTAGATAAAACTCTAATATTATCAGGGGTAAAATTAAAAGTAGAAAACAAAGGCAAAATTTCCTTGCTAAAGGCTTCTGCCGCTTTAGAACGGTAACGATTAGGATTATAAATAACTGATAATATCCTATTTATAACTATCTGTTCTATTTTGACTGTAGTCATAACCCCTATTTGTAATTCCTTTTCAATAGCAGAAAGAGAAACAAAAGCTACTCCCAAACCAGACTGAACAGCATTTTTAATTGCCTCAATTGAACTTAGTTCCATCTCCACTTTCAGACGACGGGTATCAATATTACTCTGGGATAATACTTGATCAATTACTTTGCGAATTGTAGATTGAGAATCTAGAGTAATAAAATTTAAATGATATAAATCATCTTTTTGAATCGTTTCCTGTTCCGCCAGAGAATGAGAAACAGGCAAAATTAAAGCCAGTTCATCCTCGGCATAAGGTATAACATCCAAGGGCTCTTTCAATTCTGGAGGAACTTCACCCCCAACAATAGCTAAATCTATTTGTCCATTAATCACACTCCAAGCAGTACGACGAGTAGAATGAACGTGTAGCTGCACAGCTACATCAGGATATTTTTGTCTAAACATCCCAATCATTTGGGGTAGTAAATAAGTACCAGTAGTTTGAGAAGCACCAACAATTAAAGTACCTCCCTGGAGATTTTGCAAATCCTCTATCGCCCGGCAAGTTTCTTGACAAATAGATAAGATTTTCTCACCGTAGGTAAGTAGTAGATTACCGGCTTCAGTTAGTTGTGCCCGGCGACCACCCCGGTCAAATAAGGGCACATTCAACTGTCGTTCTAAATTTTGCACCTGTAAACTCACTGCTGGTTGAGAAACAAATAGACTATCGGCAGCTCGTTTAAAGCTACCTTCAGTAGCGATCGCTTTAAGAATGCGTAATTGGTCTAGGGTGAAAGGAAGCTCAGACATATTGTTAAAGAAAAAAGAAATTTAGGAAGTTGATGCCGAAAGGGTTCTTTAATGGAGAAATTATGATTTAATGGCCTTTGATTTTACTCCATATGCCTTTGGAAAGGACGAAGAGAGCGGGGAAATACTGACAAATTTGAATTTACACTTTTTTGGTTTCTTAAACAGCTTTTTAGTAACTATAGTCATTACAATTAAGTTCCGTACAGTCTAACAATGTCATCCAGTGTTGTTTCTGGTATGCTGTAAGCCATAATCCAAAAAGTTAATTCTTCCCCCTATTCTACTGCTGGTTCTTATTTGTAACTACTATATAAAGGTTTGAACATCTCAAAAGCCTAAATTTAACGAATATAGCTAAAGCCAGAAGCTAGAAACCAGAAGTCAAAAGTTAAAAGCAGTAGTGAATGGCCATTTACTCTTACATTCACAGCATGGATTAAATTTTAGAGGCGCGAGAACTTCCTAACTCTCCTAACCTTCCTAATATTCCTTGCACCTGCTATATGAATAATAGCCTTCTGCTTTTTGCTATAAAAAGAGTTTGCGTCTGCACAACATACTGCTGGAGGATTCCTCCAAAAGTTAACTTTTATTATCAATTTTCTCTAGTGGCCATGTACAATAATGATTTTTTAACCCCTAGCCATTTGATTATCTTAGGTTTACTCCTGAGTTTTGCAATTGCTCATAGTGGCCTAGCTGCCCTTCGTTCTTGGGCAGAAACCAAAATTGGTTCTAGACTCTATCGCATTTTTTTTGTCCTAGTCAGTCTACCACTAACAGTAGTTCTGATTGTTTACTTTTTCAATCATCGTTACGATGGCTTAAAGTTATGGCAACTTCAAGGCGTCCCAATTATTAAGCCTATAGTTTGGATATTATCAGCAATTTCATTCCTTTTCCTTTATCCCTCTACATTCAATCTGCTAGAGATTGCAGCAATTCAAAAGCCACAAGTACATCTTCATGAAACAGGGATTATTCGTATTACCCGCCATCCCCAAATGGTAGGCCAAGTCATATGGTGTATTGCTCACACCCTTTGGTTAGGGACAAGCTTTACTTTTATTACATCAGTTGGCCTAATACTCCATCATTTGTTTGGTGTTTGGCATGGGGATCGCCGACTTCAGGAGCGTTTTGGTAAATCTTATGAGAAATTAAAATCCCGAACATCAGTTATTCCTTTTCTTGCCATTATCCAAGGACGCCAAACTTTACATTTACAGGAGTTTCTTCGATGGGCTTATCTTGGAGTAGGAGTTTTTGTCCTTTTATTTTGGCAAGCTCATCCTCTACTAATCCGTGCAACTGGGAACATAGATTGGTAGCATGATCCCAGGATATACAAATTTAATTAATATATATTCAAGAATGATGGTTTTGTCAATTAACGAAAAGACTTTTAAAAAAGAGGTTTTGGAATCCTCCCAACCTGTTTTGGTTCATTTTTGGGCACCTTGGTGTGGCTTGTGTAAAATGATTGTCCCTCAATTAGTGAAATTTCAATCTGAATGTAATGGCCACTTAAAGCTAGTAGGAGTGAATGCTGATAAAAGTTTAAAGCTTGCTAGTAACTATAAACTCCAGACTTTACCTACTTTAATTCTATTTAAAAATGGCCAAATAGTTAATCGATTAGATCATTTTCAGGCACGAGAAGATTTCCTGCGAACATTGGATGCTTTTATCTTACATGTTGGCTAGAAACCCACGCTCTTTTTCAAAGAAGCGTTGGGATGAAAAACAATCAACCTTGTGGTATAACCAAGTTGGTTAATGAATTGCCAAAATATTATAGAAACAGAGGAGATTAACCGAATTGACTAAGAGTAGGAACTTTGCGTAACACTGCACTGGGAAAATTTCATACTTGACCTTAATACACATAACATATAGCTATATAACAAAAAGTTTTTTGTTCAAACATACAGGATTGACACAGGGAAACCCAGAAACCTGGTTTTTTCTTAGATGTCTATTTATTAAAAAGATTTGTTGTTAAAAGGGGAAAAAGTATTTATCAGGAACAGCTGCGAATTATTATCAGAATATTTAGCATCATAATTAAAATATCCTTCAATCAAAAGGAAGCCTATTTAACTTGAATAACTAATATTTTTGAATAAATAGTTAAGCGAACACGAAGCATGGCGTTAGCTGTATCGCACAAGACTATAGTGAAAATGATAAAAATTATCATGCACCATATATGTTTTATTTGCTTAAGTCTTGTAAACTAAATATCGTATTGGCAACTTGTTCATCATTAGAGTTGTTGGGAAATAAGTTAAAATAAGTTAAGTTAAGAAGAAATTGACGAAGAATGCTAAATATTAAACGGGCCTTAAAACAGGATAGGTTGCTCAGAGCATTAACAGGATTAAATAG
>JAKQYG010000126.1 GCA_023356515.1 Trichodesmium sp. MAG_R04
ATCAACTGTTTTTTTACTTTTCAGGACATGGAGATATTCGGAAAAATAATATATATTGTCTAAAAATGGGATTAAAGGATTCTGATTGGTATCCCTTTAATAATTTAATGAATGATTTAAGTGCGGAAGGAGTTCAACGTGCTATTATTGTTATTGATGCTTGCCATAGCGGTGCAGCTATTCCAGGAATTAAGAACTCAAATGGCAGTATTTCTAATATCAAAGAAATTATAGAAAATTCAAATATTCCTAAAGGAATTGCTATTATTACTTCGTCTCAAAAAGCTCAAAGGAGTTATGAACATTCAGATGGCTCTTCTGGTGTATTCACTGAACTTTTTTGTAATGCTATTCAAACGAGTCTGGGTGAAAATGGTACAAATGACGGGTATATTTATGTTAAACAGATTGTCAAATATATTAATAAAAATTTAGAGACAGATAAAAAATACTTAAATTTTAAAGATAAACAATGCTCAGATTTCTATATAGATAAAGTTGAAGCTGAAGCTGAGGAAAAAATCTGGGTTGCAAAATGCAAAAAGATCGAAAATTCTATTCAGTCCAATGTTAAATCAAGTCATTCTGTAAGAACACCTGAAGAACTAGAAATTCTCTACGAAAAAACTCACCATAATCGATATCCTTGTCCAGAAGCTACTATTGAAGATATAAATTTAGAAGTTTTAGAAAAATATGCGCAGAAAGTCGAGCCAGATCTTTACAAGACAGTTTCTTTGGAGGAAGTCTTATCGAAACTCAAGCTTTATTCCTGTATTCAGGATGGAGGCAGAAATGTTCTTCATAAATCTGCTGTTCTTTGCTTTCACAAAAGACCTGAGATGATATACCCTCAAGCTAGGTCTGTTTTCGTTGTTAGGAGACCCGGAGATTACCATTTTATTAGAGAAGACATAGTTGGTCCTTTAAGTTATCAAGTTGAAGCTCTCGTGAAAATGGTCAAAAAATATTCAGAAACTACGTCATACATAGCAGAAGATGGACTTAGGAGAGAGGTAGAAGACATCGATCCTGGCGTAACGCGGGAACTGATTTCTAATGCTATTGCTCACAGAGATTACCGATTAACAGGAACAGTAAAAGTTACCATCACACCAGAAGCACTTGAAGTTTACAGTCCGGGTAGATTCTTAGAAGACTCATCTTGGGAAAAGTTGATTTATGATACAGAATCTATATCAAATCCAGTTGATGAAGCCATTTCCTTCTATCTTGTAAAATTATTGGTATTTGAAGGAATTGGTCGTGGTTTTGATATACTTAAGGAATATATAAAAAAGAACGGCTCTGATAGTATTATCTATAAAGAATTACCAGGACCTACTACATATATCCGTGTACTACGTCGTGCAAAAAAAATTGAAGTTTCTGCTCCTAAAGAAGAAACAAAGCCAATAGCTACAGAAAGTAGAATTGTTAAATATAGCAAAAAAATTTATAACCGTAAGGTTTATATGTTGATTGACCAAAGCGGTTCAATGGTGAGAAGAGACCCTTTATTCAACAATGAGCGTCGTTGGAATGTTATTGCAGAAGTTATAGAAGGTCATGTTTATAACATTCTCAGTCAACAAGGTATGAATGGGGAAAAAATTTGCGATGAGATTATTGTAACATTTTTCAGTCCAAATCGTCCCCCAAAAGTCATTCGTGATATCCAAGATGATACTCAAGTACCTGCTCTATTTGAAGAAAACCAACCTGATAGTAACACTTTTTTAACTCCTACTTTTCAACAAATTGTCAAACAATGGTTGGGTACGCGAATACCAAATGAAGGAGGATTTATAATTATCTATACAGATGGGGCAATTGACGATCGCGATGCTTTTGTCAACTCTGTTCAAGAAACTTGCCGAAAGCTTAACAATGAAGACGAATTAAAAGTTGTAATTATTGGATTTGGTAGTGATGTTAATAGCGACCCAAAATTTTATTTAAACCTTGATGCAAACATGAATTCATTTACAGATAGAAACTCACAACCATGCAACATTATTGCATTCGATTTATTAAATAAAATGGAGGGTATAATTGACTTACTTAACCGTCAATTTGAAGACCCAAAGGCAAGTTTACCTCAGTGGGGTAAAGAGTTTTGTCCTGATTTATATGATTAACTAACTGATAATCTAATTTATAAATCATAGCGATCGCTCCTCTGAAAATAATAGATTTTTCGAGCTTAAGAAGTTAACAGATATAAATTTTTATGACTTTAGGGAATAATAAATAGAAAGTTAATCAGCCTAAAGCAAGTATTAATTTCAAAAATGCGGTTAGCTTGAGAGTTAATGCCTGTGGATAAGTGACCGCAGCCAACATCAGTCAGTGATTTGATATTTACAGGGCTTTTCAGATTAGTGAACCACATCGTTACAAGTAAAGCCCTGTAAAGTAGAAGCGAATTGCGATTCACCCCCTACAGTAGTCTACCAAAATGAAAATCACTGTCATCAACAGGCTCTAAGTAGTTATACTAAATCATGAAATGGGCAACTACCAGCAGTTAAATCTTTGATAAATTTGCTATTATCAAAATAATGCTCCAAAGACAAAATCTTTAAATCTTCAGTTAATCTAGCAATACTTATCCCAACTATTTCAATAGTTTCACCAGTTGCTTGATACTCTTTAAAATTACCCTGAAAATTTCCCCAATGCCGCCACTTAAAAGTAACATTTGGCGGTCCAGAAAGCACTTCCATTACTTCCCAAAGAAATCCATCAGGAAAGGCTGAATGAAAAACTTCAAAGGATGATTCAAAAGTTTCTTCTTCAGGATTATAATGTTCATTTTTACCTATAAAAAGATTGTATGTTCCTTGTTCTGCTGTTTCTTGAGCAGTATATTCTTTGCCTCCATTGCTACTCATCCGAAATTTATCGGCAACAACAGATAACCACTGTTGAGGATTAGTTTTATTAGATGCTTCCATCTCAAAAGTTCTCACTAAGTTATGAGCGATAGCTTCTAAAGATCCTTCTGGATGATTATATTTTCTTTCTTTTTGTAAAACTTGATCATTGTAAGAATAGTCTGGTCGTGTTCCATCTCGCCATTCTACATTTTGATCATGAGCAATAACTTGCTCTCGTTCTTGGACCCAGAGGGGTAGTTTTGTTGCATCTGTATTCGTCATATTTTTTTTAAATCATTAGATCTCTCCACAAAAGGTTATCGAACCCTTGCCACGCCGTTCCAAAATCGGTGTTTTTGGAGATGTGTACTCAATTAATAATTGCTACCGTACGAAAAAAACTGTAGAAAATCGTAACAGCTTTTATCTTGATATTGGATTAACCAATACAGGCTGTACGGCACAGCTCACTATTCCCTCGGTAGTAAATGCCTCTGGGAATTTTTTTCTAATAATTTGAAGACTGCCATTGTATAGATGATGCCATCAAAGACACTTAATCTTGCTACAAGTTCGGACTACCTTGATTGGGTTTTCATCCACCGCCTTATTCCACTCTGTTTAGACCCACTTTATACCTTATACCACTTTTATGCAAATAACAACAACTTTCTACATTTTTAGTTCAACAGTTAATTACCCTGAGAGCTCAAAAAGTTAGTATTTTGGGTTGACTACAGCAGAAAAATTAAGGGACAATTCTTATAATGACCTCTTCCATAACCAACATTCCGCACTCCATAATGTAGCATAAAAAGATACATGAATTATCATCAGAATTTTAACCAACAAATTCATTGTATGGAACCTGACATCCTGCCGACGCTGATATTACCAGATAGCGTGGGCCTTCTGCAAACATTTAGATAAAACGGAGAGGGGGGGATTCGAACCCCCGTATAAGTCACCCCATAACAGCATTTCCAGTGCTGCGCCTTAAACCACTCGGCCACCTCTCCAGGAAGAAAAATTATTTAATTTTAAATTTTCTCGCAACTAAATTACATTAGCAGAACTAATCTAAATTTAGCAACCCCTAAAACAAAAAAATTTTTTCCTTGGATTTTGGACTCATATCAAATAAGATTAACTGTAGCAATAAAAATTAAATTAAATTTTTTGACATTGGAACAAGCTAAAAACTTTTTTAGTAACTGAAGTAACTATAAAATCAAAAAATAAAAACATTATGTCCTTTTATCACCAGATTCACATATATGATCGCCAAAATGATACCAGTTATACAGTCAAAGTCCCTGAAGACCGCTACATTCTCCACAGTGCTGAGAACCAAGGAGTAAAATTGCCATTTTCCTGTCGTAATGGGGCTTGCACTACTTGTGCAGTTAGAGTTATATCTGGCCAAGTCTATCAACCTGAAGCAATGGGGCTATCCCTAGAGCTACAAAAACAAGGTTATGCCCTTCTATGTGTTAGTTATCCCCGTTCTGAACTATTTGTAGAGACACAGGATGAAGATGAAGTGTATGAACAGCAATTTGGTCGCTACTTTGGTAAAGGAAAAGTCCAAGTTGGATTGCCATTAGATGAAGACTAGAATAATTTATCTGCTCATCCTCTGCATATTTTTTGTTGGTTGTCAAAAGCTAAACCTTCCCTCAGGCAAAATGATTAGAGTAGAAAGGGTAGTTAATGGAGAAACTATCGAGATAGCTGACCGTTCTGTTGCTGTGCCTATACTAGAACCTATTCATTTAATTGGTATTCAAGCGCCAGATATTAGACAAAAACCTTGGGGACAAAAAGCAAGAATTCAACTAGAAAAATTAACCTTGGGGCGAGAAGTATTATTAGAGTTTGATGTCCAGAACAAAGATAAATTCGATCACCTATTAGCTTATGTTTGGCTAGAAGGAAAACTTATTAATAAATTTTTAGTAGAAGAAGGTTGGGCTTTAGCAAAGCCAGATTTTCCTAATTCCAAGTATACAGAAAGCCTGATTAATGCTCAAGAAAGAGCTAGAATTATGGGATTAGGTATTTGGGACCCAGACCAACCAATGCGTGAAACTCCTACACAATTCCGAAGACAAAATCTTAAACGATAAAAATGCTAAATTGTTGAGATAACCATCAATGTAGATGGTTCTAAATATTCCCATTCTTATCAATTGTCTTTGCTAGTTTTACCCAGAAATTTCTGGGCTTGATGTGCATTTGAATTTTTCGTTCTGATTTTATTATATCAACCATTATTTTTTATGAGTATAAAGAAATTAAAAGATTTATTGGATATTGCGACTGAAGCTGCTATGGCTGGTGGTTCAAAGTTGATGTCATACTGGGGTAATCTCCAAGATATTCAAGAAAAAGGTAGTCCAGGAAATTTGGTAACTGAAGCGGACAAGGCAGCAGAAGAGGCGATCCTCAAAATTTTACAACGATATTTACCAGATCATGGCATTCTGAGTGAAGAAGTAGGAAAGTTGGGAAATATAACAAGTAGATATCTCTGGGCAATAGACCCTTTAGATGGTACTACTAATTTTGCTCACCAATATCCTTTTTCAGCTTCTTCGGTGGGATTATTAATTGATGGAGTGCCACAGGTGGGAGCAGTTTTTAATCCTATCTTGGATGAATTGTTTCTTGCTGCTAAAGGGTTAGGGGCAACTTGTAACCAAAAGCAAATTTCTGTTTCTCAAACTACTACTTTACAAAAAAGTTTAGTAATTACTGGTTTTGCTTATGACCGGCGGGAAACAACCGATAATAACTATCAGGAATTTTGTCAAATGTGTCATTTAACTCAAGGAGTCAGACGCTCTGGATCTGCTGCTCTAGATTTGTCTTCCATTGCTTATGGTCGTGCAGATGGCTATTGGGAAAGAGGTTTGTCACCGTGGGATATTGTTGCAGGTATAGTTATTTTAGAGGAAGCGGGAGGAAAAGTTACGGCTTATAATAGTAGTCCTTTTGATCTCAAGTCAGGTAAAATTTTAGCTACTAATGGCAAAATTCACGATTTGATGAGTAAAGCCTTAATTGAAACTCCGCCTCTAGCTTACTGGGATACTGCCAATAGATTCAACTAAATTTTGTGAAATTCTCCTAAGAAGGGTTAGTTGCTATGTTTACATTTACACAAGGATTATTCAAATTTGAATTTACAGACCATTATGCAATTTTAGGGGTTTCTCTAGATGCAGAGTTTGCTGAGATCCGGAGAAGATATATGAAGCTGGCGCGTCGTTTACATCCTGATACTTGTCCTCTAGAAAATGAAACGGATAAAGAATTGGCTAATGAGTTATTATCTAAATTGGTGAGTCCGGCTTATAATAAATTTTCTAAGGAAAGCGATCGCGCCGAACTTTTTGTCATTCTTCAAAAAATAGGCAATAATATTACTCAACAGTCTAGTCAGATTGAGTTTACTACTGATGCGGCTAAAAAAATTGCCAAAGCCGGAAATTACCAAGAAGCATATAAAGTTGCTCTTCAAGAGTTGAGCGATCGCCAGTATGAATCTCTAGATAGAACTTTAGAAATTATTGGAAAAATTAGTGACCTAAACTTAGCTTATCTACTACAGAAACAAACTAAAGATAAACATTTTGTACTGCCACAGCTAGTAACATCCTCAACTAATAATCAGAATAAATCTACAACAGTAAAACCCAAGGTTCAAAATTATTTGGTAGAGCAAGCTTACTCTCGAGCAGAAACTTTGATATCTACTAAAAATTATCTTAAGGCAATTTTGGAGTTAAAAGGTGCTTTAAAAATCGAGCCAAGTCATAGTGGTTGTCATGCTTTATTAGGGTTCTGTTACTTTCAGCAAAATCAAAGTACAATGGCAAAAATTCAAGTAAAAAAAGCTCTATCATTAAATCCTAAAGACCCAAAAGCATTAGAAGTGAAAAAAATATTAGAAAAAGCTAAGCTTATTAATAAAGGGAGTAAGAAAGCTGTAAAAGTAGCAGGTAAAACTGAAAAAAGTAGTGGTTTATTTGGAGGTTTTTTTAGCAGAAATAAAAAGTAAGAGGTCAGAATATTTTTAACGATTCTGGGCCAAGGATAAAGATACAGCAGATTTCATGTAAATGCTGCAAATAATGTAGTGCGGGCATCTTGCCCGCGTGATTGTACCTAAGGGGACTTAAAAAAAAAGTAATAAAAAATAGGTTTAAATAGGGTTAAACAGCTCTCCCGCCATCCCAGATAACACGAAAACCAATATAGTCGTAGCAGTCATCGCGCCTAATAATGTAGTTGCGAAATGCAGAACGGCACAATACAGGACTGAGGACCCAGGTGCCACCCCGCAGCGGTAATAGATTTTTGTATCCATCTAGCCAAGCGCTACCGTCTGTAGGTGCATTATCATAGTTCTGATGCCATTGATCAGTACACCATTCCAATACATTTCCGTGCATATCATATAATCCAAAAGCATTTGGTGGAAATTGGCCGACAGAAGTTGTTTCTCTTCTATACAGTCCCTTTGATGCATTACCATAAACATACTCACCATCATAATTAACTAAATCAGGTGTTATAGTCTCTCCAAAATAGAAAGGTGTGGTTGTTCCTGCACGACAAGCATATTCCCACTGACTTTCACTTGGTAAACTATATGTGCCACCTATTTTCTTAGATAGCTTTTGACAAAACTCTGTGGCATCATTCCAACTTACTTGTTCTACAGGGCAATTCTCTCCTTTAAAATATGAAGGATTTTTTCCCATAATTGCTTGGTATTGTTGTTGAGTAATTGGATATTTACTCATATAAAAAGGCTGGAGGGTTACTTCATGTTGTGGACCTTCTGAATCGTCTCTTTCTGCTTCTGTTTCTGGAGACCCCATAAGAAAACTGCCTCCAGGAATATATACCATTTCCAATTGAATACCATTTCCCAAATCCTCTATTTTTTGTCTAGCGCTTTCTTGTTGGCGATGAATAATTTTGCCAGAATCATTAACTTTTACAACTTCAAAAGTAAATAATTCCCCTTTTTCTAATTCTTTTGTTGATAATTGAGTCATTTCAGTTCTTAGTTATAAAATCATGCAGATCAATCATAAGGTAAAATCAAGGAGTTAGAAACTAGTCTGTTTTAACGGCTGGAGGAAAACGACAGGCAGGGGTTTAAAACCGTATTCTTTTTTTCACTGCCTTGAAATTTATGAAAGTTTTTGCTATAATTAGTATTATACAGCGAAAAATAAATTATGTATTTCACTGAAAAAAACAAAATTATAAACTTGTCTACCCAAGAGTTTGAAACCTGGATTCAATTGTGCAGGTTATCCACAAATATGTACAATTTAGGGCATAATTTCACTCAGACAATTTGATTTTGCTGAGGGTGGATATTTAAAATATGATTCAAATTATCATTGCTATAAAAATAACGAAAATTATCAATTACTTTCAACTGATATTGTAGAACAAACTTTAAAAGTTGTGGATAGATCTTTGTATTAGCAAGGTCAATATCTGAAATAATTTAAAATAGGTAACATCTAGGCAAATAAAGAAAATAGTTAATTAAAAATTAACTAATTATTATATAAGGTTTTAATTTAATTTTTAACCTATTTTTTCCAAAAGTCTAGTTATTTTTGTATGCCTCGTTCAGAGAAAAAACTCTTCTAAATTATAAATTCTAGCTTATGACGTCTAAGGTTAAAAATGGCAAAAGCAGATAAAATAAATTATAGTTGTCCTAGTGGTTTTCCAGAATTTCTCCCTGGTGAAAAACGATTGGAAAGTTATTTAATGGATACAATTCGTCAGGTATTTGAACGCTACGGATTCACGCCTATTGAAACTCCGGCAGTGGAACGGTTAGAAGTACTACAGGCTAAAGGAAATCAAGGGGATAATATTATTTATGGTTTATCTCCTATTCTACCTCCAAATCGTCAAGCAGAAAGAAACCAAGCGGGAGATAGTGGCTCTGAAGAAAGGGCGTTAAAATTTGACCAAACTGTACCTTTAGCTGCTTATATTGCTCGGCATTTGAATGCCCTAAATTTTCCTTTTGCTCGTTATCAAATGGATGTGGTTTTTCGGGGTGAACGGGCAAAGGATGGTCGTTTTCGACAGTTTAGACAATGCGATATTGATGTTGTTGGTAGAGGAAAGTTAAGTCTATTATATGATGCACAAATTCCTGCGATTATTGCTGAAATATTTGAAGCTATTAAGATTGGAGATTTTCTCATCAGGATTAATAACCGTAAAGTTCTAACTGGTTTTTTTGCATCTGTGGGAGTTGCAGCAGAAAATATTGTGTCTTGTATTCGGACTGTTGATACTGCGGAAAAAGTTGGAGAAGCAAAAGTTAAAAAAGCTTTGATAGATATTGGATTATCTGAAGCTCAAGTAAAAAAAGTTTGGGATTTTACTAATATTAAAGGTTCCGTTGATGATGTTTTGGATAAGTTAAAAAGTATGACGAAAACTTTGGATTATTCTGAGGTTTTAAGTCAGGGAATTTCTGAATTAGAAATAGTGATTTCTGGTGTCCGAAATTTGGGGGTTTCAGATCAATGTTTTTGTATTGATCTATCAATAGCTAGGGGATTAGATTATTATACAGGTACAGTTTATGAAACTACTTTAATAGGACATGAAGCTTTAGGAAGTATTTGTTCTGGGGGTAGATATGAAGAATTA
>JAKQYG010000127.1 GCA_023356515.1 Trichodesmium sp. MAG_R04
GGACACCTGTTTGGTAAACTTCGGTGTTGGCAAAGGCTTCCATTTTATAAACCGTAATACTCTCTACCCCAGTTTCTATTGCTCGCTCAACGCTTTGATGCCAAGTTTCATCTGTTTCCCCTGCCAAGCCACTGAGCAGATCAATATTGATATTCCATTTACCTTCTCCAGCTTTTTGGGCTAGGTTTATAGCTCTGTAAGCTTGTTTTTCATTGTGTCCTCGCCCGCTCAATTTGATAATTTCATCCACAAAAGATTGCATTCCCATACTAAGACGGTTTACCCCTAAATTGGCCATAGTTTCCAATTTAGACTTAGAAATAGTCAGGGGTTCTGCTTCAAAGGAAAATTGCTTTTTATCCTCAAAAAACTTGAAATTTTTGCCGAGTGCTTCGACTATTTTAAATAACTGAGCTTCTTTAAGGAGACTGGGAGTTCCACCACCAAAATAAACTGCGTGGATCGGTCTGTTAGCTAAGTCAAAGCGATCGCTTACCATCTCAATTTCTTTACAGAGGGTTTCTACATATCCTTCTACCTCCGGCCTTTCTTTTAGATCAACGGTTTTGTAATAACAAAAGGAACATCTTTGGGTACAAAAAGGAATGTGAATATAAAGACAGAGTGGTTTAGCTTCTAATGTTTCCTTAACTGCTGCCCTTTTCCATTGTTTAAATGGTGGATAGTTAGGAACCAAAGGCAGTCTTTTAGCTTCCAGCTTACTCAGTTCAGCACTTATAGTCATAATTTTTTTATGTGTTAACTATACCAATTGAAGTTTATTCAGTTCTGAAAAATTAGCCCACTGTTCCTAATAAGGGAGTTTCTTTTTTACTTGTAATGTAATCTGCTAATACTTTTAGGTTAGCGAAATTTTCTGGATTAAGTTCTGAGTCAGAAAATTCTATCTCAAACCCCTTCTCTATAAAAGAGATCAGTTCTACAACAGTAATGGAGTCAAGACCCAAGCTTTTCTCCTCACCACCCTCAAGAAGTGGAGTATTCTCGTCTATGTCACCCATTCCTAGGTTAACATCTAATTCCTCAGCAATAATTTTTTTGAGTTTTGCAATTATAATTTCAGACATAAGTTATTCTAATTGATTTAGTTTTAGACATCATTGGTTCATCAGTTTTTGCCTATCTACTTTGCCATTTGGCATTAGAGGCAAATTTTTAACTATATATATATAGTTTGGTATGGCTCGTTTTGGCAAGATATTGAAACAAAAAGTTTTAATCTCCCCTGCAGATATCTCGATCCCTTTAGCTGGAACACAATAGGCAGTCAATGCTTTGCCCCGTTGACTTTCTCCCTTAGACACCACTACCACCGAGTCAATTCCTGAAATAGATTCAATTGCTTGCTCTACTTCTGAAAAAAATACCAGTAAACCATCCCTATTCACGCTATGGTCGCATCTTCCTAGGACTTCTATATGGCCATTTGCTAGTATACGACCCAGGTCTTTTGTCCGGAACCAACCATCCAATTTGTTTTCTGGACTTTGATGGACCGGATCACCATGATTATCTACATATCCATCAAAACCATAATTATGATAACACCATAGTTCCCCTAAATCTTCTTCTTTTTTTCCTGACTCTGGTGATGCTTGTAAACGCATTTGTACCTCTGCCATTGGTTTGCCCACTGTTTGACTACGAATCTCTATTGGTTCATCTGGACTAGCTGCGCTTATGGCCCCCATTTCTGTACTACCGTACAATTTGACTAGAGTGCCCATTCGAGATTCATATTTGCTAAAGGTCTCTTCTCGATAGCGATCGCCTGCTGCTACTGTCAATCTATATTTCCGAGGTGACTTACGACCTTTCAATAAGGTTTCACAGAAGATGGGGGTCATAAATGCCACATTAGGATTAAATTGTTGTTCTCTTTGTAAATATATCAATAGGTTTGACCCTTTTTGTAGATCTATTGAAGCACCAACGGACACACTAGGTAAAAAAGCTGCCCCTAAACCATACATATGATATATCGGTACTGGAATTGCTACTCTATCGTTACTATTAAGACCTAATCTATTTACACAATTCCTAACATTTCCCTCCAATTTATAATGGGAATGTACTGCTATTTTGGGCTTTCCTGTACTGCCAGAAGTTTTCATATATAGTTTTGGTTGTGTATCACTAATATTGCTTTTGTTATTAATCCATTCAGGATTTTCTTCAATTTGAAGATATTTATCTGGGTCTATTAAATTAATTTCTTTATCATTATTTGTAAAATTTTCTGTTGTTAATTTATATCGGCAAAAGCTGGGAATAAATTGTTCATGATTAATAGGTGATGATTTTTTTTGAGGTTTTGGTAGTAGTAAAAAACTGTACCCTTTCTCTAATAAAAATAATAATATTATGGCACTTGTTAGAGAGTTTTCTACTTCTAAGCAAATATTATTCTCTTTAGTTATACCCCTTTCTTTTATAGTCTTTTGGAGATTGTTGAATACTTCTGGAAAATCTTGATAGTGGCAGATTAAATTTCCATCTCTCAAAAAATTCATCTGAGTTGTTTGAGATTGATTAACTTGACTAATAATTTTCATTAGTGTATTTAGAATAGATTTATTCATAACTTAGTATTTGGTTATCTTAAGCGCTCGCCTACCAAATAAACTTTTAATTTTTAGTAAGCAAAAGCCCAATATTTCTGATATTAATATTAGAAACTGACTGCTTATATGAACATATCACTACATATAAGGAGACTAAAATGCAGCCAACTAAAAGTAAAACATAATTATTTAACCCAAACAGTTTTAATATTGACAAATTCCAAAATTCCTTCCCTGCTAAGTTCCCGACCATAACCAGAACGTTTAATTCCACCAAAAGGCAGACGTGGATCAGACTTCACTAAACCATTGATAAAAACAGCACCAGCCTCTAATTCTGAGATTAACCTATCTGTCTCTGCTGTATCTGTAGTCCATGCACTTGCACCTAACCCAAAAGGTGTATTGTTTGCCAATTTTATTGCTTCATCAATATTAGCAACTCGAAATACTAAAGCTACCGGACCAAAAAATTCTTCCTCATAAGCAGGGCAATTTATTGGTATCTCAGCTAAAATTGTCGGTGGGTAAAAATTTCCAGGAAAGTCAGATAAAAGACGACCACCTGTGAGAATTTTTGCTCCTTTCTCCACAGAAGCCTCCACTTGAGCATTTAATTCTTGAAGAATAGATGGAGTTGCCAAAGGACCAATATCAGTATCTGGCAACATAGGATCTCCTACTTTTAAAGCTTCAAATTTTTCTATCAGACATTCTTGGAATTCATCAGCGATCGCCTCTGCCAAAATAAAACGTTTAGCAGCAATACACGATTGTCCATTGTTTAGCATTCTAGCTGTAACTGCTGTAGACACAGCCTCTTCTATATCAGCACTTTCCAATACTATAAACGGATCGCTCCCTCCCAGTTCCAAAACAGTTTTTTTAATAGCTCTACCTGCTATTGCTGCCAAACTTGCACCCGCAGGTTCACTACCAGTCAAAGTTCCTGCCTTGACTCGGTCATCTGCCATAATACCCTCCACTTTATCTGACCCTATTAATAGAGTTTGAAAAGCACCCTCTGGGAAACCTGCTTCTTTAAAAATTTCTTCAATAGCTAAAGCACATTGAGGAACATTCGAGGCATGTTTCAATAAACCCACATTTCCTGCCATTAAAGCTGGTGCTGCAAAACGGAAAACTTGCCAGAAGGGAAAATTCCAAGGCATGACCGCTAGTACTGGCCCAATTGATTGATAACGAACAAATGACTTACTGGCATCAGTTTGTGCCAAGACATCAGCTAGAAACTCGGTGGCATTTTCTGCGTAGTAACGACAGACTAAAGCACATTTTTTAGCTTCAGCGATCGCTCCACTCAGAGTTTTACCCATTTCCAGAGTCATTATTCCACCAAATTTTTCAGCATTTTTCTCTAATATATCTGCTGCTGCTAATAACCATTCTCCACGTTGGGTCATAGGAATTTGACGATATTGGTAGAAGGTTATTTTTGCTAATTCTAGCTTTGTTTCAACCTCTGCATCTGTTATTGGTTCAAAAGTTTTAAGTATTTCTCCTGTTGCTGGATTAATTGTAGCGATCGCCATCTTTTCTTCTCCGTTGTTAAACACCTATACTTATCTACATAAATCTCTGATTTTCTATAAATAATTCAGTCATATCCCTGCCTCACCCTGGCAACGTAGGCGTTATCCAGTCCACAGGCACACTCGGTCAAACTGACCGCCATAGCTAAATTTCACCCTGCATTCAAGTCTCGCTCACAAGCTTTAATTGCAGTGTTCGCAATTGAAAACGCGCTCTGATATTCCTTAACCAAAACCACCAGCCCCAATTTATGTACAAGACCGACTACAAAGCTCGTATTTAGCCAATAAAATTTTTTTACTGGTTATTTGGATATAACTCAGTTTTAAATCCTAGTAGAATAAATATAGATAATATTTTACAATACCAGATTATAAACAACAGTTACCATATAACCCAACTCATTTCCTAATACTAAGGTTAAACATACTCATAGTCATAATATCTCTGATAATAAGAATCCGCTCGATCGCCATTACCCACAATTCCCAACATCGGCACACCTGCCATACTCAAATCATCCAAAGCTAAACTTAGGGCCTCTCGCTCAGTTTGGCCCAATCCCACTACTAACAATAATCCATTAGTACAAGTTGCCAACAAACTAGCATCAGCTCTTCCCAATAATGGAGAAGTATCACAAATCATCAAATCAAAAGTGCTAGCTGAATCTTCAATCAATTGCCCCATCTGCCTTGAGGACAAAATTTTCGTGGGGTCTGGAGGAATAGGACCAGAAGTTAAGACAAACAGATTTTCATCTATAGGCGATCGCTGAATAGCAGTTTCTATTGGCATACCATCAATAATTACACTACTTAACCCTTGCTCATTTAACAATCCCATCATATTATGAATTTGTGGACAACGTAAATCGGCATCTATTAATAATACCCGTTGACCCATAGCAGCAGCAGCGCGGGCCAAATGAGCTGCTACAGTAGATTTACCATCTCCTGGAGTTGCAGAACTAATTACAAAAGAATGAATTGGATTTTCTATACTTAATAGACGAATATTCGCATTTAAACTGCGAAAAGCTTCTTGAAAAGCTGAAGGATATAAAACCAAAGATGAACTTTGATTTTCTTTCAATTCATCATTCATCCAGATTCTTTGTTCATGTATAGGAATTACCCCCAACAAAGGCAAACCAATAGATTTTTTTACTTCTTTTGGTGTCTCAAAAACATCTTGCTTAAATTTCTCTCCCAACTGAGCCAATAATATACCAAATACTAATCCCCCTACTCCTCCCAGGGCAAGATTCAATAACATATTTGGAGAGACTATTACTAACTCACCATTTTGAGTTTTCAATAATTTTGGTGGTGCAATTAATTCCCAAGGTAATTTTGTTTCAGCTACTTCTACCTGTAGTATTTGTTGTTTTTCCAATAAGTCTTGCAGCATTTTATTTAAGACTTCTAATTCTTGCTGAATTTCCGTGTAACGCCTTACTACTTCTGGCATTTTTTCCCCATATTCATTTAACTGAGCCTCAGCTGCATCCAATACTTTACCTCTAACTTCCATCACATCTATTTCATTTGTAGCTAATATCATTTTATGAATTAATTCTAGGCGAACAGAATCTTGAAAAGCTAAAGCCTTTTTACTTACTTCGTCTATATCTCTGCCAATAACTTTTTCTGCCTCTTGATTTAATAAAGGAAGTAATTTTTCTCGCTGCTTATACAAAGCTTGCATTTGAGGTGCCTTATCTTTAAAACGAGCTGATTCTAGAGCAATTGTTGTTTCTACTTTTTGTAATTCATCTAATAATGATTGATATCTTGGAGCTTGACTTAAAGCTGAAGCTATCAAAGCTTCCTCAGGATTAATTCCTAACTGACTTTGCAACATACTATAAAGCGATCGCTGTTGGTCAAGTAATATTTTATTCTCTAGTTTTTGAGATTGAATTTCATTTCTTTCTGCTGCTATTTCTTGACTTTTAATTTCTGGGTCAATAAAGAGATACTCTTGTTGCAATTCCTGTAATTTCTGTTGCATATTTTTAATTCTTTGCTGATATTTAGGAATTTGTTCATCAACAAATTTCAACCCTTCACCAGTCTTAGTTTGACTATCTTCACGACCATATTTAATATAAGCTGCGGCTATTTTATCTAATACAAACTTTATTTTATTTTTGTCTGAGTCATTATAGCTAACTTCTAAAATTTTTGTATCACCTAACCTTTGAATTTGAAACTTTTCCCTACTAAAAAAACTATTTTTTGGTTTTTCCAATAGTAAATTATAACTAATTTCTGGATACTCTTTTTGAATTTCCCCGATTATTGGCTGCATAATTTGCGGACTTTTTAACACTTGAATTTGTGATTGATAATCCAAGCTATATTTCTTTGATTCTTGATTTTCTCTAATATTTTGACGTGGATATGGAGTAATTCTATCTTCATCTTGATCATAAATAACTTTTGCTGCCCATTTTTCCCAATCTTCCCAATATTCCCCAGAATTTGTAACTAATTGATTATTAGCTGAATTCTTCACCATAACTCGTTCAACTAATATTTGAAATTTTCCCTGATATATAGGAATCTGATTTAAACTCCAGAAATATACTCCAGTTGTCGTAGTAGTTATCACACTAAAAATAAAGAAAAAACGATGACATATTAATTTCCAAATCTTATTTTCTTTTTGAGATAATTTTTTTTCAAATTTGTGAAACTCAGCTTCAGATATATGTCTCTGGAGTAGGGAGTAAGGAATAGGTAGTGGGGAAGAATCTAAAAGTTTACCACGATTATTATATAAAGATAACTGAGAAGTTTTTTTTGGTTCCATATCCATAGTTAAAGTTAAAAGTTAAGTTACTCCATAAGGCTTCAGCTATCAGCTTTATTACCTTTCAAGCAGGAAAAAGTAATTGAGAGATTTCCAAGAATTAAAAGTTACTACAAAAGTTTATTATTTAACCTGATCAGTCTATTAAACTACATTTACATTTAACTATCTGTTGAAAATTAATTTCACTCATACCATAGCTACGAAACAAAGGAAAGCTTAAATAAGAATATAAAATATACTTGAACAATAAATAAACAAATACAAATAATTATGCCTACCTACATATTATCATCAATAACCTTATAGTACTTTTGGGAATTGTAATGTACAGTTTAATAATACTTTCTAGTAATTTATCTTCTCTATTCTCTATCTACTCAATTAATCAAAAATATCAAAAAATATCCCTAAAATTCTATTAATTGGATTGAAAGGAGCTAAAACACCCCCTACATTATCAGTAAAAGCTGCCCTACGAGAACGACCAACTACAATTACATCATTATTTAGCAAAGTTGGATTAGTCTCTTCATTAACTTTTGCCGAAAAATCTACTTGTACTTTTCGTCGAATAACTGTACCATTAGCTTTGAGGCGAATAAGCTCTATTTCCTTTGTTTCTGCTCTTGTCGGATTAAAACCTCCTGCTGCTAACAAAGCTTGATTAAGTGTACTATTAGGAAGTATAAAAATCGTTCCAGGTTTAATTACTTCTCCAATAACATTAATTTTGAGATTACCAGGAGAAAAACTTGAGGCAGTAACCTCAGCTAACTCATCTAAATTAACTTCATCTGCTACTGGTACATAAATTGTATCTCCTGATTGTAAAACTATATCTTGGCTGATATCCCCACTTTGTAGCAGCTTCCAAAGATTTACTTTAATAATTTGCTCCGTATTAGCCCGAGTCAGTCGCCGCACCCTTATTTGTCGAATATCTGCACCTGAAGTAATACCACCTGCCATTTTAATTGCTTTAGTGACAGTATGTAGACTTGTATTCTCAGGGAGTGAAATATTACTATATATTTTACCAGAGTCTGATTTTTCTTCTGTAGCTAAAACTTGACTTTGATCAATATCTGTTTCTAATATATATGAGCCAGGGCGTGCCACTTCTCCAACCACTGCAATGTTGATAGGTTTAGTATTAGTACCAGCAAAGTTAGCACTTGCTAGTTGAGTTGACTCTACTGGATTAATTTCTGTAATACTAGGAACAAATAAAATATCCCCATCTCGCAAAGAAATATCTTGGACTAAGTTGCCAATTTGCAAAAGCTCCCATAGATTAATATTGATTATTTGTTCTAGGGCGTTGAGTCCAAGACGACGAATTTTGATTTGTCTTATATCTGCTGAAGTTGTTACTCCACCTGCTACCTGTAATGCTTTAGTCACTGTAGGTAGTTGGGTACCACTTTTACTATTACTTCCTTGACTAACTATAGGTAAAATCACGTAGGAACCAGGATGTTGAACTTCTCCAGCGATCGCTATTTTTAATGGACGCGCTGCTAATAAATTAAGGTTAACTATAGGTATTTGTAGATACTCACCGTATTTTTCTTGAATTAATTCTTTTGCCTTATCCAAGGCCATTCCCTGAACAGAAACATTACCTATTAATGGCAAGTTGAGAGTGCCATCAATTTGTACTTGATGTTGGCCATTTTTCCCACTATATTCTGGTATGTTAAAGATGTCTATTTGAACCTGATCACCAGCACCCAATGTGTACCCTTTTGAGTCTGGCAAGGTTGTTTCTGACTCAGGAATCAATATTGATTTTGGGGGTAGAGGTAACAGAGGTGGTTGTGCTTCCTGATCTTGAGGCCCAAGTTCTATTAGTTTTGGTAAAGTTGAGGTTTCTGACAGTGTTTGCTTTTCCCGATAGAGGGGTTGAGCTTGTGCAGAACATAAGACTTCCCAGCAAATAAATAATACAATCATTATTCCATAACTTAAAATCTGGGATAAAGATAATTTTTTGTTAAAGATATCTTTTTTATTTCTTAATCCTTGCTGCTCCATTGCTCACTCCCTCTCTATTTTTTTAAGTCAAATAACCTAATTTTTCTAAACTACTAATTACATGAGCTACGCTTTCATCTAAATTTTCTTTATCTGTGCAGCAAGTTATTTCTGGATTATCTGGTGGTTCGTAAGGATCATCAATACCAGTAAAATTTTTAATTTCTCCAGCCCTAGCTTTAGCATATAATCCCTTGACATCACGTTGTTCACATACTTCTAAAGGTGCATTTATATAAACTTCTATAAAATTTTCATACATTTCTCTAATTTCATTTCGTACTGCTTTGTAAGGACTAATTGCTGCAGTAATCCCTACTACTCCATTCCTGCTTAAGAGATGAGCTACAAATCCGATTCTCCGGATATTTATATCTCGATCTTCCTTGCTAAAGGTCAGCCCTTTTGATAAGTTTTCTCTGACTATATCTCCATCTAATATTTCTACTTTACAACCTCTTTTTTCTAATTTTTCTGCCACAATTTTGCTGATAGTTGTTTTACCAGCTCCACTTAACCC
>JAKQYG010000128.1 GCA_023356515.1 Trichodesmium sp. MAG_R04
ATGCAATCATCAGCTTTATGATCTCACTTGAAGTGACTAAAGACCATAAGTAATTATGCTTAATTAAATAGATATTGTCTTGTAGCTTTTTATGCTACGTTTTGAAGTGCGGAATGTGGGATATAACAGTTCTGCGTGAGTTCTGTATCTTTTCTTTCCTTCTTCTTTACTTTCCCTACAATAAATCCTTAAATTTAGGATGATTAGCCAAACTCTTCAACACCTTCTTAATATCCTGCGATCTCTCCTTTTTCAGAACCAAAGTCACATTCCCATCCCGAACAACAACCAAATCCTCCAAACCAACAGTTACAATTGCCTCATCATCACTGGTAGCATAAAAAATCGACCCCTCTGTACCCAACCCCAAATGATTAGCCAACTCCACATTCACATGATCACCCTTAAGCAAGCGTTCCAAAGCATTCCAGTCACCTAAGTCATCCCAACCAAAAGCCACAGGTAAAACAAAAGCCTTCTCAGTCTTCTCCATCACCGCATAATCAATACTCTTCTTCTCCAACTGAGAATAACCCCTAACACCCATCTCCTCCAAAACAGTCATCATTGTTGGCACATACTTTCGCAACTCCGCTAACATTACCCCTACCCTGAACACAAAAATACCTCCATTCCAGCTAAAACGCCCCATTGCTAAAAACTCCTCTGCCTTCTCTCGACTGGGCTTTTCCGTAAACTGTGCTACCTGATAAGCATCAAACCCAGCAAAATTTCCTGCCTCTTTTCCCTGTTCAATATACCCATAGCCAGTAGAAGGAAAAGAAGGTTTAACACCCAAAGTGACAATAGCCTCTTGATTAGTGGCCAATTCAGCTGCTGCCTCCAGAGTCTTCTGGAATATTTCCGGTTTAGCGATCCAATGGTCCGCCGGAAAAAATCCGACAACTGTATCTTTCCCATAACGATGGACCGTTTCTATTACTGTCCAAGCAACAGCAGCAGCAGTATCCTTTCCTTCCGGTTCTGCCAATATATTTTCCTGCGGTATCTGGGGTAAATGTTGTGTCACACTTGCAGCCAACATTGCCGAAGTCACAACCCATAAACCACTCCAACCATTAGATAATGGGAGTAGTCTCTCTGCTGTTGCTTGTAACAAACTTTTGCCACTACCATCAAGAGAGAGAAACTGTTTAGGCCGATGCTTACGACTCAGAGGCCAAAAACGCTCTCCCTTTCCACCAGCAAGAATAACAGGTATCATTGGATTCTAGATTATTTAATAGACTTAGATAATTCCATCTTAAACTCTCATTGCCAGTTTTTTTCAAATTTTTCAACTTTATGTAGATCACTCTCCTCTTAAACCACAACGTCTTAAGTTAGAGCAATAATCTTACTGGTAAGTTTATATTTTTATTTTGTGATTGTTTATGAATAATACTTTTTCTAGTAACTCTCAACCTATTTGGTTGAAATGGTGGTTTTGGATATTCATATTACTGTTAAGCGGAACCATAACTACTTCTTTTGGGGCCATAACTACTTTATTTGCCCCCGTTGAACCAAAATTTATAACTCGACTACTCCAAAAATTTACCGCAGATATTCTGTGGCGTAAACACTTACCTTACCAACTTTCACGACCTATCAATATCCTCGTTATGGGAATTGACCAAGTTTCTGGGCTAACAGAAGATTCTCCAAATCTATTTGAAGGTCGTAGTGATACTTTACTATTAGTACGAGCTAACCCTGCCAATAAAACTGTCAGTTTGCTTTCTATACCACGAGATACTAAAGTCCAAATTCCCGGAATAGGTCCTGCTAAAATTAATGAAGCCAATCTATATGGGGGACCTAAACTGGTAAAAAATGTTTTAAAATACACTCTCAATAATATTGAAGTTGACCGTTATGTGCGAGTAAGCAAAGAAGCTTTTCAAGAATTAGTAGAACAACTAGGTGGAGTAGAAGTTTTTATTCCTAAACCTATGTTTTATATTGACAATACTCAGCAGTTAAAAATAGACTTACAGGCAGGTTGGCAAACTTTGAGTGGAGAACAAGCAGAACAATTTGCCTGTTTCCGAGAAGAGGTTTATGGCGATATTGGTCGAGTGCAACGACAACAATTTTTGCTAAAGGCACTGCAAAGTCGTCTTACTAATATGGCAGTTTTGACTCGGTGGCCTCAAATTATTCGAGTCATGCACAAGTATATTGATACTAATTTAAGTTTTGAGGAAATGTTGGCTTTAATCAGTTTTAGTCTTGACTTGGAGCAAAATAATTTAAAAATGGTGATGTTGCCAGGAAAACCTAGTTATAGAAATGAGTATTTTGCTAGTTATTGGATTATAGATAAGGCAGGTCGCGATCGCATCCTGGAACAATATTTCGATATCAAATTAGACAAGTTTAATTATGACAAAAAAGAACATAAATATAAGAATGAAATTTTGCCTCTAGAGAATAAAATAGCTGTGCAAAATGCCTCTAGTCATTCTCAAGCAGCAACAAAATTTGCTGAGTATTTGCGAGAACAAGGATTTTATAATGTTTATGTAGTTCCTGACTGGTCTGATAAACAACATTTGACTCAAGTTATTGTTCAAAGGGGTTATTTAAAGTCAGCAGAAGTTGTACAAAATACTCTAGGTTTTGGTAATATTGAACCAACTTCTACAGGTGAGATTGGTTCTGATTTGACTATTAGATTAGGGGAAGATTCTGTTAATAAAATTAATCTTTTACAAAAAAATGAAGTTGAGGCCAAGGTTGATTAATCAGACCTTGAATATAGGAATTTGGCAGCAATGTAAAAATAGGATTGCTATATCTTATTTCTGTAGTCAATATGAGTGAAAATCACTATGATTAGGTAAAATCAATAAAGTAAGTATTTTTTGTTTATTCCCTATCCAGAATACCATCCAACTCTGCCCTATTTTCTATCATCTTTTGGACTTACGCAGTACCACTATATATGGTGCAGAAATCTGTCTTTTTTCAGATATTGCCACTACAATTAGTGCCGTTGCGTAAGTCCTGATCTTATCGAAATAACTCTACCCCATCTTTCCCATCAATATCTTGTACATAAACCTTTACCTGCTCTTCCTTAGAAGTGGGTAATTTTTTACCTGTAAAAATCTGGATGAATAGGCAACTCCCGATGACCCCTATCCACTAAAACAACCAATCTAATTACTTCTGGGCGACCATACTCAACAACTGCATTCAAAGCAGCTCGAACAGTTCGACCCTTATAAATCACATCATCAACCAACACCACAATCTTACCAGTAATATCCACAGGAATTTCTGTATATGCTGGGGTTCGCATTCCCACTTGGTCTAAGTCATCCCGATAAAAAGTAATATCCAATGCTCCCACAGGTACTTTAACTTGTTCTAGTAATTCAATTTGATTTGCTAAAATTTCTGCTAGTGGTACTCCCCTAGTATGAATACCTAACAACACCAATTGAGATAAATCTCGTGACTTTTCAATTACTTGGGAAGCGAGACGAGTAAAAGTACGCCGTAACTCCTTTGCCGATAAAATTTCTACTGTATTGCTCATTTATTCACCAAAAAATTGAGTTTCCAGCCTCGCCCATAGGCGGGCAACTTTTTCAAGATGAAAACACAGTAATAAATATGGCGGAAACGGAATTTACCAATGTCCGCACTCTAAATATATTGTGCTATAAAAAATAATCCCAACCATGTTAAAAAGCAGTACCGAGTTAACTGTAATGCCTGATAAATAGTTTCTACTGTAATTGGATGAGTAGGTTCTCCTAATAATGGTTTATGTTTAACCACCCCCTTATAAGAGTTGGCACCACCCATTTGCACTCCCAATGTTGCAGCATAGGCACACTGACTCCAACCAGCATTAGGACTTGGGTCTTTCACTGCATCTCTTTGACATATTCTATAAACATATAAAGGTTTGCCAGAAAGAAATGCTATAGTCAGTACATTTAAGCGACAAGGTAACCAGGTTAAAACGTCTTCTAGTTTAGCACTAAACCATCCCAGATAAGTATAAGGTGCTTCTCTATAGCCCACCATTGAGTCTAATGTACTAGCAGCTTTGTAAGCAAAGGTTAAAGGGATACTGCCTAAATTAGGTATTATTGCTCCTACTAAAGCATAAAATAATGGTGCTATTACCCCATCTGTAGCATTTTCTGTCACTGTTTCCAAAACTGCACGAAATATTTCTGAAATTGACAAGCTTTCTGTATCTCTACCTACATATAAACTTAACTTTTGCCGTCCTTGAATTAAATTACCACTTACAACGGGTTGAAGTACATCTTTAGCTGCAATATTTAAACTTTTGCCAGCAAAACAGCTAGCTAATAGAATACTCTCTAATATTACTGTTAATAAAGGAAATTGGACAAAATTTATTCGTAAAGCTTGAACAATTAACCAACTAATAACTCCACTACCAAAAACAAGGGCGATCGTCAGTAAAATACCTGCAAATCTTAGTACAAGTTTAGGGAAATTCTCTCTATAATGTTTACTGAGTTTAAAAATTATTTGAGTGTAATAAGTAATTATCCATCCCATGACTTTTACAGGATGTGGCCAATTCCAAGGATCGCCAATCAAATAATCTAGACAAGCAGCTATAAAAATAACAATGAAGCTATAGTTATAAGTCACAGGAATTCAATAATTATAAATTTATTTGAGCGAATAATTATTGCTAATCATCTAACCGTTGATTAACTTTTATAAGTTTACACTTTAACTCGCAAAAACTAAACAACAAAGCTAGTTTCTTCTCCAACTACAGTTTGCCAACTACGGACGTCATAGTATAAATCTTCTAGGGAAATATTGTAAAGAGCTTCAGAAAGTTTTTTATGCATCCGATGCCAGATACAATAAGTAACCCAGTCTTCTGCCTGGCTAGGATTAGGAGTATATCTAAACAAAGGTTCGATTGTTTCACCAACAGATTCTAGTATTTCTCCTAGAGATATTTGAACTGGTAATTTAGCTAATTGATATCCACCTTGAGCCCCACGAAATGATGTAACTAAACCTCCGCGGCGCATCTCTATTAGTAACTTTTCAAGATAAGCTACAGGTATATCTTGACGTAGTGCTATTTCTTTTACAGATACTGGAGTATTGCTTTGTTGTAAGCTTAAATCTAAGAGTGCCTTAACACTATAATGTCCACGAGTAGTTAACTTCATTGTATAGTACCTTAATTCAAAGGAGCTAGAGTAATTTATAGGTGCAACTATATCCAATGGCCATTCAACGAAACTGGTTAATAGTTGATAGTTGATCGCTCAATGCTTATATGGCATACTATATAGATGATTGCTAATTTAATAAATTACTATTCTTAGATTATTATCTTAAAAATTTGATCTAAAAAGTGAAATATATTAGATAATTAGTGTAATATGGTTTTACCAGACAAAGATCAAGCTATTGTTTATTGGAATTTCAAAAAGCCAAGACAAAAGTTGATAACTGTAGTAAAGTATTGTAGGAATGAAAAGATGGGTAAAAAGAAAAATCCTGAACCCTTAGAAGGAAGTGATTTAATTAAAAAAGTCAAAGAATTAGGTAACCTAACTAAGGAAGAGAAAGCTAGAGAATGCGGTTACTTCACTGTTACTAAAAATGGTGTTGAACGAGTTAACATGATGAAATTTTTGAATGCTTTGATTGATGCTGAAGGTATTAATTTAGATGGAAAACAAAATGGTAATGGACGTGGGGGACGTTCTGCTAGTTATAGGATTAGCGTACAATCCAATGGTAATTTATTAATTGGTGCAGCTTATACTAAACAAATGGATTTACAACCAGGAGATGAGTTTGAAATTTCTTTGGGACGCAAACATATTCATTTGCGTCAAGTAGATGCAGATGTTGATTTGGAAGAAGATGATGTGGAAGAAGAGGATGTAGAAGAGGAAATAGCAACAGCATGATTTGAAGTTAAGGCTAAGTATTTGATCTATTTACACCTCCGTCTCTTTTAAAGCGGGGGCAGAAACGAGTAAGCTCAATCAAACAGCTTAAGGAGTTTTAGCATTCCTCTACTATTATTTCTGATGATTTATAGCTCCTTTTAATTATTCACATGTTTGCTTCTTCCCTACAGCCCTACTTACAGGGGTATATTTTTAACAAAGTGGTAAGTAACTACTTTTATTCAGTATAAAACCTCAAGTAAATTGTGATTTTTTATATAAAAAATTGGACAAAAATTCCTTTCATATTTCCCTCTCTCCCCGCATTTCCCAAACCCAAAGGCATAATTATAAAAAACATACCTTTGTAAGCACTTCCCCTCCTGGAAGCAGGGATGTTTCATTTGAGGAAAAACCCTATTCCAGCAATTAAAACAAGCTGCTCTAAAGCCCATAAACCCCCATATTTTGCGACTCACCTTAGAGAATAAAATAGTTCTCCTCTCCTACAGTAAGGAAAATTATTCTAAATTAAGTAGCCAAAGAGTGAAAAGAGGGCTATATCCTATAGATAAAGTAGAAGATTGAGCAATAAAATTTCTTGGTTTCGGTCACACTAACAAAATCAAAATGTGTCTTATGTGACTATGTTTTTATAAACTCAGGACTTAAACAGGCGAGCCCAGAAACCAGATTTTTTCGTTAATGTTTATTGTTAAAATAATAATTTATCTTAGCCCGGTTTCTTTGGTTAAGTCCTAAAACTAAGCTGTCGGACTTTTAACCCACATTCCGCAGATATTGAAGCGGATTTTATAATTATGAATTTTGTTCAGTATAAAGCCTGAAATTACTACCTAGTAGTTATTTCAGGCTATTTATTTGTACAATAATAAGCGTCAAATAAAGAAAGAGAAACATCATAACCGATATTCCGCAGATCTTCATATATCTTTTTAATGTTAAGAAGTGCGGAATGTGGGTTATAAAAGAGTTAAAAGAAGACCTATTTATCCAAGATATAGACCATTTAGGAATAGTAGCAGGAATAATAGATGAGATGGAATTGGTAGAAGAAGTGAATTAAAATAGTGGGAATAAAAACGAAAGAAGCTCTAACGCCAGGGCAAGTAATGAAAGCCATGATATTGAAAGGCTTAGGACTTTTGAGCGCTCCGTTATATCTATATTAATGAATTTTTTGTAGGGAAAGCAACAGAGAATTTAATAGGGAAGAGAGTATTACCAGAGCATCTAAATGATGATAAATGCGGAATATGGGTGACATACTAAGACTAAAGCTTTTATATGTCAACGCTTTTATACTTAATCAGCAAGCCCTAATTATACTCATCCAAAACTTAAACTAGGAAACTCTGACAGAACCCAGTAATCTTTCCACAATTGTTTGAGTACGTTTTCCTCCTACTGTTATCAAACGATGGGAAAGCACATAAGAAACAAGAAACTTCACATCATCAGGAATAGCATAATCTTTTCCAGACAGAAAGCCTAAAGCTTGAGTAGCTTGATATAAAGCAACTGTTCCACGAGGACTAATACCTAGGGTAATTTCTTCATCTTCCCTTGTTGCTCTAACCAACCTGAGAATATACTTTTGCAAAGACTCGTCCACCCTAACTATACTGCATAAACGACGTAACTTCTGTACTTCCTCCAAAGTAATGCAAGCTTTTAATGTATTAACCCCTGAACCTTCAGAGATTCTTTGTAACATCTGAAGTTCTTCCGACTCTGTGGGATAGCCTAATGTCAGAGATAAAGTAAAACGATCCATTTGTGCTTCTGGCAGTGGAAATGTTCCCTGATACTCAATTGGGTTCTGAGTTGCAATGACAAAAAATGGGCTAGGAACAGAATGTGAAACCCCATCTACGGTAACCTGTTTTTCCTCCATCACTTCCAAAAGAGCAGACTGAGTACGAGGTGTTGCACGATTAATTTCATCTATCAATAGTACGTTTGCAAATACCGGACCAGGTAGAAATTCAAATTCCCCATTGCGGGGGTTCCAAATATTAGTACCAGTAATATCAGTGGGTAGTAAGTCAGGAGTACATTGAATTCGCTGAAACTTTCCAGCAATAGAATAAGCTAAGGATTTTGCTAGTAAGGTTTTACCTACACCGGGAACATCTTCTAGAAGAACATGACCCCCTGAAAGTAGTGCTACTAATACTAAATTGATGGCATCTTCTTTTCCAACAATCGTTTGACTAAGATTTTGTTTCAGCTTTTCAATACTTTCTTTCATAAAATTATTGATAGTTCCTATGAATAAAGATTAACCATGAAAGGTCCCTACTAAATTCTAGGAGGAAGTTTTGTCGGCTTTAATAAAACATGATTTTATATAAAACTTAACATATCAGCGCGATCACTATACCCATCAGAAAAACCATGAATTAAATTATGATCATCTAAAAATATAAAAGGAACAGGATTAATTCCTATCCCTTGAATGTAAATCTGATTTTATACTAAATCCGGGTATAAAAGTAGGCTTGTCCCATCACCTAATCCGTTATTTAGTAAAGGCTGTAACTTTAAAAAATACCCTCTCACTAAGGCGGATTTGGTATGACTTATACAATTTATCAAAATAATTGGGTTTCACGACCTGGCCTTGATTTGTCAGATGTTTTTGGGGGTTTGTTTACCTATCGACTTTATAAAAACAACTTCTGACTTCATTATTAGTCACTAGAGCAGCTTTATTTTCTACCACCACCACCTCGATCTTCCCGTGGCCTGGCCTTATTAACTTTGAGATTACGTCCCATTAATTCAGTACCATCCAGTCCATTAATTGCTGCTGTCTCTTCTTCTTCAGTGTCCATTTCTACAAAAGCAAAGCCCCTAGGGCGACCAGTCTCACGATCATTAGGAACTTGAACTCGCTTAACATTACCATATTTACCAAAGGCATCCTTTAGCTCCTGCTCTGTTGCATCGTAGGAAAGGTTTCCAACGTAAACCGACATGATTGACCTCCAAAATAGGAATTTAATGTAGAGAGATTTCGGAAGGCCAGTAATGCTAGATGAAACATTATCAAAAAGTTCATCACTGAAAGCAAAAACTGCAACCTACACCTATTCTCAAACTAGATTCTATCATAGACAGTTTTACTTCAAAATTATACAAATTATAGGAATTTACATCTCTAGAGTTAGGTACAAGATTTGTTGATTCTCCGGAAGTAGGTAGTAGAGAGTAGAAAAGGTGAAAAACAACTGTACCTTAGCAACTTGAGAAATGCCGTAATACTCTCATCTAACTAGAAAATTAACAGTAAAGTTTTTGGCATAGAATTTTTAGCTTTAGAGTATGTATAATTAATTTTGCATGACTACTTATAAAATCCTTACTAAATTCTCAATCATATAGGACTTACGCAGAAGCGCTATATCCAGTAGGGGTGAACTGCTGTTCACCCCTAAAGATATAGTAGTTACAAATAAGAACCAGCAGTAGAATAGGGGGAAGAATTAACTTTTTGGATTATGGCTTACAGCATACCAGAAACAACACTGGATGACATTGTTAGACTGTACGGAACTTAA
>JAKQYG010000129.1 GCA_023356515.1 Trichodesmium sp. MAG_R04
TAGAGATACCATGGTGCTTGAGGGTCTATAGCTACTGCCTGACGATAAGTAGCGATCGCTTCTGAGCATTTCTCTAAGTTAACTAAAACATCACCCAACTTATAATAACTCCAAGCAAAATCAGGATTCAATTTAATAGCTTGGCGATAAGCTGCAGCTGCTTCTGACCATTGCTCTAAATTAATTAAAACATCACCTAAATTATTATAAGACCAAGAAAAGTCTGGCTTGAATTCTATAGATTTATTATAAGCAGCAACGGCAGCTTCTAACTCTTCTTTTTCTTGTAATAAATTACCTAATTTATGATGCACATTCCATAATTCAGGTTTAATTTCAACTGCTTTTATATAGACCTTAATTGCTTCTTCTTGTTCACCTTTTTCTACTAAAATATCACCTAAAGACTGATAAGCATCCGTAAAATTTGGGTCTACTGCAATTGCTTTATGGTAAGCATTTATTGCTTGGGAAAATTTCCCTACCTTGACCAAGATGTCAGCCAATTTAAAATAAGACACAGAAGAGTCTGGGTTTAATTCTATAGCATTACGGTAAGCTACAATTGCCTCTGAAAATTTTTCTTGTTTAATTAATATCTCCCCTAAGTTATAATGAGCTTGGTATAGATTTGGTTTAATTTTAATGGCTTTTTTATATAGAGTTACTACTGCTTCTAGCTGGTTTTGGTTGATTAAAATATTGGCTAAAGAGTAGTAAGCCTCTATAAAGTAAGGATCTATTTCAATAGCTGTACGGTAATAAGCAAGAGCTTCTTCTAATTTTCCTTGTTTAGCCAAAATTTGACCCAAGCTATAGTAGGTTTTTGCATATTTAGGCTCTTGCATAGTTTGATTTATTGTACCAATTTTTTTGTCTATTAACATATTAAATTCATTGAATTAAAATACTTTTAGTTATCAAAATATATACAGTAATTTATGTAAGCAATGGAGGAAATGGAGAGAGAAAAGATGATTATATTGAATTAAGAGTAACTATTGATTTCTGCAATTGAAATATCAAAATTTATGTTTTATAGTAGTTGCCACGACTGGCATGAACATTGTCTCTATTCTCAATATAGTCCATACTACGAATTTAACCCTGCTATAACTTGCCCTTTAATACAGCAGATAAGGAGCAAATAAAATAGAGGATAAATAGTGAAAATATTGTATTGTCTGCGGCAACCGTTGTATCATTTATCATACCTAATATTTTAGAGTGACAATTACTTTATACTTTGGTATTTTTCCAAAATCCCTAAAACAAACAAATTTTGTACTTAACAAGTATGGGAATTGTTATATTGCTACTTTGAAATTTTTCAAGGGGGAAATTTTTAATCATTACTATTCGGCTATTGGTAAGGAATGAGAATTCAATCAAGTCCAGAATCTTTTTTAAAGAACTCAGATAATATGGAATCTAGGTAATTTAACTGGTGTAGCTAATAAAATTCTCGTTCCTAAAAATAGCTCAAACCTCGCTATTTAAGTAAATCAAAAATTATTGCATTCTAGAATTTTCTAGATTTTTTGCTGCTATCCGGAAACTTAATATGAACAGGACTTATGCAAACTCCTAGATAATAAGATATCTGTAGAGATTAATGGCTATTAAACCCTACTAGATATTGTGTTTCTGGGTAATTCCGGACAAATTTTCAGTAGATTTCGAGCAAATGATGTACAAGGTAAATGGTGAAAATTATCTAGTGCAAGTATCTTGCTCCGCGGGTGTATCTAATAACAACAAAAACAGTTGTGGATATCCTGAGAAATGCTATACAAACATAACTTTTTATTTTCCTTGGAGACTAATTCCTCCTTCCAATATAATGAGTTAATAACTCATAGCTGAATGCTTGGTTATATTAACTAGAAAACTTCTGTAAATTAAGAGCTTGACGATAAAATTTGACAGCTTCTTCTATTTCACCAACCTCTCGTAGAGCATCCCCTAAATTTTGATAAACTGCCCAAATATCAGGTTTGAATTCTATTAATGTTTGAGTATCTAAGTTCAACTTTAATACATATAAAGCTTGCCGATAATAATAAATAGCTTCATCCCATTTTTTCTGCACTGCTAATATTTTTCCTATATCATAATTAGCACCAGCTAAGTGAGGATTTATTTTTAGTGCTTGATGATAATAATTAATGGCATTATCTACTTGATTTTTCTCTTGAAAAACTTTCCCCATTATTTGATAAGCTTCTGGGTCTGGTTTAATTTTAATTGCTCTTTCGCAGGTAGCGATCGCTTCGGGAAACAATCCTTCTAAATAATAAGTATTAGCTTGTTTTAATATTTCTGTAATTTGTTCTTTTTGAGCATATTTTTTATTATTTGACACGGTCTGATTTAATTTCCATGGTTTATGACTTTTTGGTTTTATTTCTGCTGTATTTAATTGATTGCTATTCTGATGTTTAACTTCTAGTTTTGTTGAGAGAGGAGAATTGATGTCAACCTTTGAATTGTTCTGATTTTGATTTTGCTCTGCCCAGATTTTCTTAGCTTTATAGTAATAACTAACTGCTTCATCTAATCTGCCAAGACGTTTCAAAGCCACACTAATATTATAGTAAACTGTAGCAAAATTAGGATTTAATTCTATCGAGTTTTGATAACAAGATACTGCCTGAGCAATTTCCTCTTGCCTATACAATTTATTTCCTAAATTAAAATGATCGTTAGCTGTTACTTTTTTCGGTTCTAGAGAGTAAGCTTGATACAAACAATTTATTGCTGCTTTAGGTTCACCTAACTCAGTCCAAATCTTGGCTAATTTGCGATAATTATCAGCAACATTTGGTTCAATTTTTACTACTTTTTCATAACAAATAATTGCTGAATACCAAGAATTATTTTCTGCATATAAATTGCCTAATGTTTTATGAATTGAGGCATTGTTTGGCTCAATTTCAAGAGCCGTTTGGTAATTTATTTTTGCTTCTTTTATTTCCCCGATTCTTTCCTGAGAATTTCCTATAATTATGTAAGCTGGTACTGCATCTATTTTAATAGCAATAGCTTCCTTACATTGAGAAATTGCTTCTTCATACAATCCCTGGTCATAATATTTTTGAGCTTTCTGAATATAAAGATCAGGAATATTTACAGTACTATTAGATGTCAAAGTAGATTGTAAATTTATTGGTGGTTTCTGATTTACTCGGGAAATTTCATCTGATTTTAAACCAGAATGAATAATCTGATTATTATTAGTTTGTGTTGGAGTATCTAGAACAGTTTTTTTTCCTTCTAGATCCCAATAAATATTAGTTAAATCTGGTTCAATAATTAGAGGTTTATTAGGGTGTAAAGATTTAATCATTCCTGTAGAATTTTTATTGAGTTTAAGCTGACTATTTTCTAACATAGATAAAGATGATTCTAGATAATTTTCTGATAAGTCATTTTTTAAATTAAATGTTGATGTGACTGTACTTACTAGGTCACTAACAACTCTTTCAAAATTTTTGAGTTTCTGAATAATATGAATTGCATTTTCAGCCCTAACCTGTTGAATTATTCCTTGACTATTTTGATGATTTTCTGCTGTTAGTAAAGAATTTCCTCGATTTTGCCAATGGTTAGGAAATACTTGTGCAGTAGGCTTCCTTGTTCCTTGTAGTTTTAATGCTTCCCCTAGATTTTCATAAGCTCCCAATAAATTAGGATTTAATTCTATCGCCCGACAATAACAGGATATTGCTTTATCAATTAACTTTTGTCGCAGCAGAGTATTTCCTAATATTAAATGCTCTTCTGCTGTAGCTTTTTCTGGTTCTAAAGTGTAAGCTTGATACCAACAGTTATAAGCTTTTATTTCCTGGCCAATTTGTGTCCAAGCTGTAGCTAGTTGACGGTAAGCATCGGCATAATTTCGATTGAGAGAAAGGGATTTTTTATAGCATTGAATTGCTTCTTTCCATTGTTGCTGTTGAGCATATAAACTACCAATATTAAGATATATTTCTGGGTCATTTGGTTGTAGAGAAAGACCCTTTTTATAGGACTGCCAAGCTGCTTCTACTTCCCCTTGAGATTGCAACATTTTGCCTAGAGTTTTGTAAGTAGCTTTACCATCACTAGAAATTGCTATCTTAGTTGATTCACTGGATAACTCTGAAGTTGATTTTATAAATGTACTTTGTTGATTTATTTTTTGATTAACAGGTTCTAAAGAGTAAGCTTGTCTACCATATTCTGCAGCTTCAGCGTAATTGCCTATTTTGTCATAAGCTCTAGCTAAGTTTCGGTAAGCTGCTCCTAAATTTGGTTTTATTTCTATAGCTTTTTGATAATAATTTATAGCTTCTTGCCACTGTTCTTTTTGAACAGATAATGTGCCTAAATTAACATAAGCTTCGGCTAAATTGGGCTGATATTCTATAGCTTTTATATACCAAGACCAGGCAGTTTCTAGTTGACCTTGAGTATGAAAAATATTGCCTAAAGTTTTACAAGCTGGGGCATAGCCTGGTTGATATTTTAAGGCTTGCTCGCAGGTAGTTTTGGCTGCTTCTAATTCTTTTTCCTTTAAGTATAATTCTGCTCGTTGATTTAACTGAACAGCCATTTCTTGGGAATTAATTTTTAATGACATTTTCTTATCTATCTGTTTAATAGGTGGGTTCTTCTGTTCCTGAGATAAATTTTTCCTGATGCTTAGTTGTTGGTATTCCTGAATAGATGCTTTACTCTCACTACTAAAAACTGTTTCTAGTATTTTTGTATTCTCGATAATATTAATAACTTTCAGAACTTTTCTTAAAGAATTAAGGTTAACAATAATATCTTCCGTCAGAGGATTTTGATACATTAATTGAAGGATGGGATAACAAGTAAAATCCTCTCCTTTTAAATAGTAATGCTCAAGTCCTAGTTGTTGGCTAATCACCCAATAATAATGTTTAATATAGTTAGGTGAAACTAATTCTATAATTTTAGTTCCTGGACGAGAAAACATTATATTTGTCAGTCCGCTACCATGAGCAGCAATAATCACTTTGGCATGAGCAAATATGGCTATTTGTTCTGTTAAAGTCATTAATTCTGGCTCAATACAAACAAAACCCAATTGACTTAACTTGGATATGATTTCCTCTTCATTTAAAACTCGTCTATATCGTGAATTATTTCTACTTATATATATCCGTTCTGGATAAAATGAGGTAGGTTGATTTTCTGTATAGCTTCCCTGTTTTATTTTCTTTAAAAATACTCGACGGTGAAATTCTAAACCCCAAGATGGTAACCAACCTAAATATCCAGGAAATGAGGGTACAATTAATCGTTTGGCCTGAATATAAGGATGGCGATCGCTTTCAATAATTTTATCTTCAGGAATACCTAATATTTTCAAACTTTCCTGTTGAAATGGTTGTTGATAACTATTAACTAAAAACCAATCTATTTCTTCTAAGTCTATGCCATAAATTTTCAGAATTTCTAACCTCGGTAATATATCAACCATCCAATGAAAATATACATGGCCAGATAATCCTGATAAGATTGCTACTGTACCATCTATTTTTTCTAATTCTGGTAGTTCTCCTAATTCAAAAGTTCTATGTTTATTTACATCATAATTTTGGCATCCTGGTAACTGGCCTGGATATTCCCGGGAAAGCTCTTTTACAAGTTGATTATCTTGATTAATAATTGCTATAGCATTACAAATCATCCAAGCATTTTTCTGGGGTACAACCCATGCCCTACCTTCTGGTAGTTTTCCTACAAATGTTTTTGGATCTGATATTTTCAATAAGTTATTTTTACTGGGAATATTTGGAGTTATCGGATTTTCTGAACAGCGATAAATTCTATTTCCTAAATGGATAGGATTAAACTGTTGAAAAATTCGTTGCCAGCATGGTTGACAATTTAATCCCTGACAGGATGATGATAATAATTTCCGCTTTTTTGGAGATTTTGTTGATTTTGATAAACTCTGGAATTCTTCTGATATTTGGGGATGATTAGGATAAATAGCCAATCCCAGATGATAAATAATAATTGCTGAATTTATACGATTTTGCTTAACTAAACTATTGCCTAGCTTAACATAATATTCTGCTGCTAATGGTTGAATATCTAAAGCCTTTTTATAGTAAAATTCTCCTTGGTTATGACTTCCATATTCCGTTGAAACATTCCCGAGATGTAAGTAAATTTCTACCAAGTATTGAGAAATTTCTGTTAGAGATAATAAATTTGGAAAATTATAGTTTTTTAAGGCTGTTAAAAACTTAGCACAGGCTACTTTTGCTTTGTCTAATTCATCTGTACTTTCTGCTAATAAACCAGCCCATTTACAATAACCTTCAACAAAGGGATTATTATTAATAACTTTTTGTAAATGAGTCATTGCTTCTGAGAGTTTTCCCTGTTCCATAAGAGAATAACCACTCTCAGTATAAGCTGTAAGATTTTCTGGTTCTAGTTGTATGATTTGCTGAAAATATTCAACCGCTTCTTGATGTAATCCCCGATATTGATATACTTTACCAATATAATGACGAGCTATAGTAAATCGTGGTTCTAATTTTAAAGATTTTTCAAAGTAGATTATTGCCTCATCTAGTTTATTTTTTTCTAATAAGGCTTGACCAATATTATTATGAATAGTAAAATCATCTGGTTTCAACAACAAAGCTTTTTTAAATACAGAAATTGCAGCATCAGCTTGACCCTCCTGCAATAAAATACAACCCCAGTTACTATAAGAATTAACTACAGAATCTAAATGGTTACTATTATCGATCTTTGATAAATTTATTGCTTTCTGATAACTATTAATTGCTGTTGCAAATAAACCTTGATTTTGCAAAACAATGCCCTGATTATAATAAGCATTAACATCATCTGGTTGGAGGGCAATTGCTTTTTGATAGCTCTGATATGCTCCTAATAAATCTCCTTGTTGATACAGTACAATACCTAAATTATAATGAACTTGTTGTAAATTTGGATTATCATTAAGTGCCTGTTGATAATAAAAAGCTGCCTCTTCTAATTGGCCTTCTTGTTGATACAACGAACCTTTAATTGCTATATTTTCAGCTTCATCTATTAGTTGAATAACAGGAGGGTTTTGCATCTATTATTTTTCTCCCTGATTTGCTAAATCTATATAGTAATTCTGTAAATATTTTCCCTATTCAGTAGAGTTCTACAAATAAAAAAAATATATATGACAGAAATTACGCATATTCACCTTGAAAACGCTATATGTAGGGGCAAATGGCATTGGCCCTCCCTGGAAGGACGTGCCCGTGCGTAAGTCCTGTCCTCTTTTTAACCTATTTTTTCTAAAAATCCAGATAGTTTATTAGATGATTTCAAAGTCATCTACTGTGGGAGTATCTTGAGTAAATAGAGTTTCAATGAATGCGAACTGTTGTACTGTTGTATTGTCATCTTGAACAAAGTAAAGCCTTCCACTATTTCCATTCACTTCTTCATAAACTACATTAGTATTACCATCAGGACTGAAATTATTAATATTTGTCACTGTTGCTAGTACAATGTCACCTCCAGTGTTACCAAGAATAATGTCCTCAGTTATCTGAATGATATCACTATCTGTAGTCCCCCTGAAGTCTGTGAGGGTGTCAATACCCCCAGAAGCATTAATATCAAAAATATAAACATCTGCCCCTCCGCCACCATCAATGATATCATTACCAATACCACCAATAATGGTGTCTTGACCCTGACCTCCTATCAGGGTATCATCACCAGCTCCACCTTGGAGGCAGTCATTACCAAGATTACCTTGAAGGGAGTCATTACCATCACCACCGAAAATAGTATCCCTTCCTGTACCTCCAATAACTGTGTCGTTGCCTTCACCTGCAAATATTAGATTTTCCCCAGAAATACCTTCGATGGTGTCCTCACCCATACCCCCTTGAATAGTATCATTGCCACTACCACCTCGGATGGAGTCATTGCCATCACCACCGACAAGACTATCTGCACCAGCACCACCATAAATAGTGTCATCACCGCTTCCTCCAAGAACTGTATCGTTAAAACCAGCTTGACCTACATAATCTCCTTCAAGATAGTCATTTCCACTACCACCATTTATGAAATCTGCACCAGTATCCCCTAGGGCAGTATCATTATCCGCACCACCTTCTATAATGTCATCCCCCTCACCACCGTCAAGGTTGTCATTACCAGCGTTACCTTTTACTATGTCTGTACCAGCGCCACCTTCTACATTGTCGTTGCCTAACCCGCCTACAAGAAAATCATTACCTTCTTCACCTAATATGCGGTCATCTCCCTGACCACCGCCTATGCTATCATTGCCAGCTTTTCCTTCTACAATATCATTGCCATCACCACTATTAACTACATCATTGCCACCCTGGGCATTAATATTATCGTTGCCTGAGGTTCCCTCTAATTGATCAAGATTTCCACTACCTCTGATAAATGTCGTACTGTTAAAAGTATACGAACTATTTGGTGATGTTGGATTAGTTATTATTATTTCACTCATAATTTTCTTTATTCCTTAAGATTGACTATAAATAATCAAATCTAGTACTTGACTAAACAGAAGAGTTTGTCCCTTGATCTAACTATTTTTTATCCTATCTTCTTAGGAATTGAACTTCGTCAGGGTATTTGGACAAAAAAGTTGAAAGATTGCTTCATGGGTTAACTTATTAAAGGAAAAATCTTAAACAAAGCAATCAATGTTCTACTACAGGACATGAAAAACATAGTTACAGCCCAGGAAGCTAGCTAATGGCTGTTGGCCCAGCATTCCTGAGGAAATGCTTATTTATAATATTCAACGGAAAATAATATTAACCGGAAAGAAATATGAGTAATTTACTTAAAACCTCAATAAGTAAAATATCTTATACCAAGTTTCAAAAATAATGCTACACTTGTGATCAATAAGTTAAGAGCAATGTTTGTAATGATTCGTTTCAAAAGAGCAAATCTTATAACCTTCATCCACCATTTTTTCTTTCTCCTACTGTAGTAGTTATTTTTCACCTGTTCTCAAGAGACGTTGGATATATATTTGAGCAACTTGATCTAAAGGATTCAGTTTTGAGCATTCTGCAAATATTTCTCCGGCTTCCAATGATTGACCAGACTTGTAAAGGGACATTGCTTGTGTAAACTGTTTTAGGGTATTTAATTTACCTTCCTTAACTACAGGTGGATCGGCATCAAAAACTTCATAAACAGTTACTTTTTGCGATTTCCCTTTGACTTGGACCGTATCTATGGAGCGAATAGCATAGTTGCTTGCTTGTGTCAGTCGTGAAAAAGTTTGTTCGGTAATTAACAAAGGCACTCCATAGCTTTTGGTCAAACTTTCCACTCTCGAAGCCAAATTTACAGCATCACTAATTACAGTACTATCCATGCGATTTCGACCGCCTACAGTACCTAACATCAGAAGACCAGTATTAATGCCAATACCAATTTTTACAGGAGAATAACCAGAATT
>JAKQYG010000013.1 GCA_023356515.1 Trichodesmium sp. MAG_R04
TGTAGATATGATTAATCAAAATCCTTTTGCAGTTGCTAATAAAAGTAGCTCTTTAGAAAAAATCAAAAATCGCATAAGAGATAGAATTCCGAACCCAGAAGATTCTGCAAAAGAATCATTGATAACCTTTTGGAGTAAAGAATACTTAGCAAAAAATCAATTGGCTGATGAACTTAAATGGTTTGAAAAAGAAATCCAACCATTAATGACTAAAAATTATTATCGAGGTATTGGTGAAAGTGGAGGATTCACTGATTATTTTGGCATAATTGATATACCATTCATTATTATATTTGGTTTAGAATTTTTAGGCAGAACATTTTTAATTAGTAGCCGTTATCCTAGCGTTAATTGGCCAGAAGCAATGCTATGGCGTTGGTATGATATTTTTTTACTATTACCATTTATACAAATATTGCGCATAATTCCTGTGACAATTCGCCTCAATGATGCTAAGATTATTAACCTTGAAACAATCAGGGCACAAGCAAGCCGAGGTTTTCTTGCTTCCATTGCTCAAGAGCTAACAGAAGTAGTCATAATGCAATTAATTAATCAAGTACAAAAAGACATAACAAATGGTGAATTAGCCAAGCGAATCTTTTCCTTTCAAGAACGAACTTATATTGATCTAAATAACATAAACGAAATTGAAGCGATTACCACTAAATTAGTACAAATAACTGTCTGCAAAGTAATACCTCAAGTTCAATCAGATATAGAAGCTATAATCCGTTATAATGTAGAAAAAATAGTTGCCGCATCACCAGCATTTCAGAGACTTCAGCAAATACCAGGAGCAGAAAACTTAGCAAATCAATTATCGGAAAGATTAGTCAAAGAATTATCCAATATTGCCACGCAGGGGCCACAAAATACTTACAAAGTAGTTAAAGCTGCCATGGAAGATCCGGAGGGAACAAGATTATCCGAACAATTAGTTAAAAATTTCAGCAAAGTGCTAAATACAGAATTACAAGAGGAAGATACTTTAGAAGAACTTCAATCCTTAGTATTAGCATTTCTTGAAGAAGTAAAAATTAACTATGTGATGGCAATGAGCGAGGAGGATGTCGAGAAAATTTTAGAAGAAACCAGACAATTACAGCTTAGAGCTAATAAATCTTAAGATACTGAAGCATTCTAAGGCTTGGAAAATACTTAAATGTAGAATATTATGTGTGACTCGTTGGCTAATCAAAACTGCTTTTCAGCAGATATAGCAAGTCTTCCGTCCCTTAAAGGAGGTTAAAATACGGCCAAAAGATGTCAAGATAAAACAAAAAAGAGATATAATACTAGAAAATAGTTAAAATGTTATTAACAATTGCCAATGGGGAGTGGGTAAAGCCCACTTTTTTTTATTGCATTTGTCATGAGTCATCCATTAGTACCACAAATCATCAAATTTGCTACTCCTATTGCGAAATCTCTAGGATTGGAATTAGTAGGAGCAGTATTCCATACAAACCAGTATCCACCAGTTTTGCGATTGGACATTAGACACCCTCATCAAGACACAGGTTTAGATGACTGTGAACGGATGAGTCGTGCTATAGAGGAACAACTAGATACAGTAAATATAATTCCTGAACCATATTTACTAGAAATATCCAGCCCTGGTATTTCTAAGTTTTTGGATAATGACCGAGATTTCATTGCCTTTAAAGGCTTTAGTGTAACTGTGAACACCTGCAAACCCTATAAAGGTAAAAATAACTGGACAGGACAACTGATTAGTCGTGATTCAACAGCTGTTTACATTAACCAAAAAGGGCGACAAGCGAGTATTCCACGTTATCTGATTAATACTGTTCAACTACAAGAAGGAAGGTAGAAATTAAAAAGTAGTCATTAATAACAATAATTCATAAAAATTTAGAGGATAAAAAATTATGTCAATGGTTAGTTTGCCTGGACTTAAAGAATTGATTGGAAATATTAGTAAAGATCGCAATTTACCAAAACAAGCAGTTCAGACTGCTTTAAGAGAAGCTTTGTTAAAAGGATATGAACGCTACAGACGGACTCAACGCCTAGATGGAATCAATTTCACAGATGATTACTTTGACAACTTTGAAATAGAGTTGGATATTGAAGAGGAAGGTTATCGGGTCTTGGCGACAAAAACCATTGTTGAAAAAGTAAAAAATCCAGATCACCATATAGCTCTCCAAGAAGTTTTAGAAGTAGCCTCAGAGGCTCAGTTAAATGACACAGTATTCTTAGATGTGACACCAGATAAAAATGAATTTGGTCGCATGGCCGCCATACAAACCAAACAAGTATTAGCTCAAAAACTACGAGATCAGCAACGAAAAATGATTCAAGAAGAATTTCAAGACTTAGAAGGAGAAGTTCTTCAAGCCAGAGTTTTGAGATTTGAAAAACAGTCAATTATCTTAGCTGTAAGTAGTGGCTTTGGTAGACCAGAAGTAGAAGCTGAACTGCCTAAAAAAGAACAATTACCTAACGACAACTATCGCGCTAATGCAACTTTTAAAGTTTACCTGAAGCGGGTATGTGAAGGCTCAACTCGTGGGCCTCAATTACTTGCGTCTAGAGCTGATGCTGGCTTAGTGGTTTATTTATTTGAAAATGAAGTCCCAGAAATTGAAGATGAAATAGTGAGAATTGTGGCAGTTGCTAGAGAGGCCAATCCCCCATCCCGGTATGTTGGTCCCCGAACTAAAATAGCAGTTGATACTCTAGAAAGGGATGTAGATCCTGTAGGAGCTTGCATTGGTGCAAGGGGGTCAAGAATTCAGGTAGTGGTGAATGAATTAAGGGGTGAAAAAATAGATGTAATTCGCTGGTCTCCAGACCCCTCTACATATATCTCGAATTCTCTTAGTCCAGCTAGAGTAGATGAAGTTCGCTTGATTGATCTAGAGGAAAGGAGGTCTCATATTTTGGTATCTGAAGACCAACTTAGTTTGGCAATTGGCAAGGAAGGACAAAATGTGCGTCTAGCTGCTCGCCTGACAGGTTGGAAAATAGATATTAAGGACACGGATAAATATGACCATGCTGAAGAAGATAGCAAAGTTGCGGCTGAAGTATTTCATCGTCAGGCATTGGCTGAACAACAAGAAGAAAATGGAACTGAGGAACCAGAATTAGAAGTAATAGAAAATACTGTTGACAAAAATTTTGATGAGCGAGATGATTATTTAGAGATTGACGAAGGTGAAATTGAATATTCCTTGGAATTAACCGAGCTAGATAGTAGGAAGTTATAGGGATAACTATTGCTAGCTAAGGCTTTCAGCAATCTCAAGGTTAGAAACTCACAATTTCAGAACTATTATCATACATTTAGTACTACATTTTGTAGTGCTAAATATCAGTTAAAAGTAAAAAGCAAGAAGAAAATTATAGCGGTCAATACGAGCAAAGGATTGAGCAAGTATTTATACTGAATATTTTCCTAAGGATTTGACTCCTAATCAAGGTAAATGAAGATAATTTTTATAGTATGATCAAGTTTCCCCCGTACAAATCTACTATAAAACTCTAAAACCCTTATCAATACTTATTAGTACAGCTATTGCCCTTTCTGGATGTTGCTTAGATGTGAATTTGTGATATTTCTTAATAAAAACTCCCTGGGGTTATCTGCTAAAATACGGAAGTATGTTTCAACTGACTCTACCACAACAAAAACTAGCTAGATTTATTAGATTATTTAAAAATTTATTTAGATTATGCCCTTTTGTCAAAGGTGAGAAGTTAAGTATAAATACTCAAGCAAGTTCGCGATTTCATACTAATTTACATTTTACCGAAAAATTGGGTTTAAAGCCTCGCCCTTCTAGGGGAACTTTTTAGTTGACTTTTTCTACAGGTTATGTTATCATTTATTTATTTTAAGTTCAAAAGTCATTCTATGAAAGCAAGATTTAAGTACTGTATATATCCGACAATTGGGAACCCACATCTCAAATTTATTTGCTATGTTGTGGATTTAAAGGTGTAAAATTAGATTTATCAATTCGTGAGTGGGAATGTCTAAATTGTAGGGCTAAACATGATCGAGACGAAAATGCAGCAAGAAATATATTGGTCGCGGGTGAGCATACCGAGACTTTGAAAGGACATGGGGGTAAGCAGCCAGACTACTGTCAAAGTAGAAGCAGCCTGTGAGATGTCAACCCGCCGAGAGACTAAGGCTCGGTAGGGAACCCAGTTCCTTTAGGCCGGGGAGGAGTCAAAGATTGAAGTACGGAATGTAGAATAGATGCTGTGAGCCCTACTCCAGGCAAATAAAAGTATTTTTCACCTTATTGATTATGGGGAATTACTATAAATGATTATCCTGAGAAAAAATCTGAATAATTGAGTAAAACAATCTACAGGACTTACGCAACGGTAATATGTATAGTGGAAATATCTTGAAAATGATAATTTTTTGCACCATATATAGCGGTATTGCGTAAGTCCTGATCTAGTTACAATATAGAGTTAGAATGAAACCCAATTACCGCCGATGTGTTAGTTGTAAAAAACTGTCTCCTAAAGAAGAATTTTGGCGAGTTGTGCGGAGCAAAAAATCTGCTACTATTAGTTTGGATAAAGGAGAAGGTCGTTCAGCTTACATTTGTGGAAAAATCGAATGTTTGAGAGCTGCCCATAAAAAAAATAAGTTAGGCCGTTCGCTCAAAGCTAATGTACCACTAGAGATATACCGATCACTATGGCAAAAACTGGAAAATTTATGATCCAAAAACTACCAAAAATAACTAAAGCTAGATTTAAGTAAGGTCTAGAAAGTGCAAAGTTTTTATAATAACTATTGCTGGTTAAGGCTTTCAGGGAAATCATGATATTAAACTCTCTACTGAGAGCTATAAATGCTGTAGGCCTTTTTTATTTTTAGTAATATAGCAAATCGTTGTTTTAGCAGAATTTTGTTCTCTCCAGTTAAGGTGAAAACTAAAAAAAACCTTTTCGGCAACAAAACTAAGCATAAATTTAGTATAATTATAGTGTATTCCTAAAATCAATAATTATAGCAATGTAAAAATAGATTGTTTAAAGAGAGGGTAGATGTGGATGAACAGTGGAAAAGTAAGAATTTATGAACTATCAAAGGAATTGAATTTGGAAAACAAAGATATATTAGCAGTTTGTCAAAGGCTCAACATATCAGTGAAGAGTCATAGTAGCACTATTACAGAATCTGAAGCAGAACTAATTCGCACTACAGCAGAAAACTTACCCCACTCTCCTAGTCAGTCTGCTGCTCCAGAAAAAAGTGACTCTCAAAATCAAGATTCAGGCAGTAGTTATAACGAACAGAAAAAACAGCAGATACTAGAAGTACGCAAACTCAAAACATTGGTAGAAAAATCTCAGCAAAAAAAACATAGTAAAATACACAGTAATTTAGTGGCAACTCCTCCAAAAACCTCGGTATTAGATAATCAAGTTAAACCAGTTGGTAGATCAAAGCCAAACTCATCTCTAAAATCAGAGACACTAAAAGATAAATCTGACTCAGAAGTAAGCAATAATTCTCTAATGCAACGTCCTGATAGACCCTTAAATAAGGGCAATTCTGTTGATAAAAATCGTGCTTCAGAGAAAACAAATAGTAATGAAAAGCTAACAGTAGCAGTCCCAAAATTAGTAGCTCCACCTGAAAGAACAGTAACTCCTAGCTTGAACAGAAATCTACGAAATTCTAACCTTAACAAGCCGAATCAAAAAAATAAGAAACCAAGGCAAGAAGGCAAGAAAAGAAAAGATAGGGAAGAAAAACCTATTGAAAAAGCGACAATTGTATCTAAAAAAGAAAATAAAGATACTCCTCATAATAATAGAGAAAGTATAAAAATATCTCCTTCTACTCCTGAAACTTCTCCTCAATTCAAGCAAAAATATCGAGATAAGCCAACAGTTAAACTAAAGCAAGAACAAAAACCTCAACTGGCGCCAAAGCCCACTCAAATGGCACCAAAGCCAAAACTAGCAATGCCTGTTACAGAAGAATCAACAGATATTAACTTAGGTTTAAATGTAGAAGGAAAAGGGGAAGAAGATAATGTAATAGAAACTATAAACTATGGTTTAGAAAAACCAAGGCGAAAAACTATAATTCCAAATAGGCCGACTTTAACGAAAGTAAAGAAAGGTTCAAAGTGGGAAGAAGAAGAAGAGGATACGGGGGAAGTTATTCAGAAAAGTGCTAAATCTATTACCAAGGCTAAACGTCTTCGTGTAAAACCTTTACTGGAAGATGAAGATGAAGAATTAGCTGAGCTTCTGAATAAACCTGCACCAGTCACAATGAGTTTATCTTTAGCTCGTCCGACAAAACCAAAAAGTTTTGCCGAAAAAAATAAATCTCAGTCTAGTAGCAATACTTCGAATATTAAAAAGAAATCTCATCAATCCCTTGAATATGTTAAGCCTGAAGGGAATGAAAAAACTAAACCTGCCGAAGTAAAACCTGTAGAAAAATTAGTGATCAATTCCTCTATGACAGTTCAGGAACTAGCATTAGCTTTAGCAGTGCCGGAAACAGAAATTATCAGAAGACTTTTTATGAAAGGTATAGCAGTTAATATTACTGAAAGTCTAGATATTCCTACCATAGAAATGGTGGTACAAGAGGAAGGAATTTCAATAGAAATCTCAGAAGAGCAATCAGCAGCCGAGAAAACCACTGAAATGCTTGAAGATGGGGACCTAGCAAGTCTTCAACGCCGTCCTCCAGTTGTAACAATCATGGGACACGTTGATCATGGAAAAACTAGTCTCTTAGACTCGATTCGTGCAACTAAAGTAGCCGCAGGGGAAGCAGGTGGTATTACTCAGCATATAGGAGCTTACCATGCTGATGTAGAACATGAAGGTCAGATGCAGCAAATAGTATTCTTAGATACTCCTGGCCACGAAGCTTTTACTGCAATGCGAGCTAGGGGGGCCAGGGTTACGGACATTGCTGTGTTAGTTGTAGCTGCAGATGATGGGGTACAACCACAAACTATAGAAGCTATTAGCCATGCTAAAGCCGCAAAAGTACCACTGATAGTAGCAATAAACAAAATTGATAAGGAGGAAGCTAACCCAGACCGCGTTAAACAGGAATTGATGGAACATGGTCTAGTACCTGAAGAGTGGGGCGGAGATTCAATCATGATTCCAGTTAGTGCTATCCAGAAACAAAATTTGGATACTTTGCTGGAAATGATTTTGCTGGTGTCGGAAGTAGAAGTTTTGCAAGCGAATCCAGAACGTTTTGCCAAAGGTACAGTTATTGAAGCTAATTTGGATAAAGCTAGAGGCCCAGTAGCTACCTTATTAGTACAAAATGGGACTTTAAGAGTAGGGGATATTGTAATTGCTGGTTCAGTTTATGGAAAAGTGCGGGCAATGATTGATGATCGAGGCTATCGAGTAGATAAAGCTAGTCCATCTTTTGCTGTAGAAGTTCTTGGTCTTAGAGATGTGCCTCAAGCTGGTGATGAGTTTGAAGTGTTTGAGAATGAAAAAAAAGCTTCAGCTATTACCGCAGAAAGAGCAGATGCGAAAAGAGAATCACGGATTATGCGTCGAGCTAGTTTGGGTGCTGTTTCAGTTCGTGCTCAGGAAGGAGAACTCAAGGAACTTAACTTAATACTCAAAGCTGATGTTCAAGGTTCAATAGAAGCTATTGTTGCAGCTTTACGACAACTACCTCAAAGAGAAGTGCAACTAAGGTTACTATTATCTGGAGCTGGAGAAATCACAGAAACAGATATTGACTTAGCAGCAGCTAGTGAGGCTGTAATTATTGGTTTTAATACAACTATGGCATCAGGAGCCCGTCAGGCAGCAGATGCGGCTGGAGTAGATGTGCGAGAATATAATATCATCTATAAACTCTTGGATGATATCCAGGGGGCAATGGAAGGTTTGTTAGATCCTGAACTTGTAGAAGAATCATTAGGTGAAGTAGAAGTCCGTGCTGTATTTACAGTTAACCGTGGTGCTGTTGCTGGTTGCTATGTGCTATCTGGTAAAGTTGTCCGTAATTGCAAAGTACGAGTACTTCGCAATGGAGAAATCATACATGAAGGTATATTGGACTCTCTCAGGCGTATGAAGGATGATATTAAAGAAGTAAGTGCAGGTTATGAATGTGGTATTAGTTTTGACGGCTTTAATAATTGGAGTGAAGGTGATATAATTGAAGCTTATCAGATGGTAACTAAGCGTCGGAAACTTTCTGTATAAATTAGTTAGGCTTGGATAAGATCAGATAATTTTTTTTAAAGTAGTGTTTATCATTTCTAAAAGTCAATATATGCTGACAATATAATCTGATAGTAATACTTGGTTTGTTGTTTGTAAGCTATCCTTAAATAGAGAAGAGGCTAAAGTACTAGCAACTTCATGATTTAAATTGCGTCTTTCATTAATCAGATAAATATTATGACTAATATTAGTGTTACTTCAATTTGGGATAGTTTGAAGCAGGCGATCGCTTCAACTTCGGGGTTTCAGAGATGGCAATTGGAACGCAAATTTAATAGTAATGATCAGCAAGATATACCATTAGATCGACAAGTTAGTTTATATTTACGAGAAACTCTTGAAACACTAGCTTATTAAAATAAAGTAAGCCATATATGGTTTTTTGTTATTTTTTTAGTTTTATAGAAGGTTCTTCTGTGGGGCTTGCTGATAGAAGTCTTTTTAAAAAATAGGTAGGGTTTGCTGAAAAAGTCTTTTTAGGTTGGGAGTAGAGAGTAGTAAATAGGAAATAGGAGGCCAGGAGTTGGGAGAAATAGGAATTACAGAGGGGGTGATAGTAATAACTGCCCCTTAGCTTTTCTTTTATGGTTAGCCCGAAATCCTAACTTTTTCAGCTTACACCACTAAAAAGCTGGCACTTTTACTCCAAACGAAACAACCAAATCATCAGAACCATAATTCCTACTTGTAAAGCAAAGTTAGGAAAAGCAGAGCCAATGTTTTGGCCGGCAATGATTTTGACTAGAGAAATAAAAGCTCCAATAAAACCAGAAACTGTGAAAGCCACATAGATAAATTTTCGTAATCCTCGATAAGGAGCATTTATTTCAGCTCTAAGGCGAGCATATTTTTCTGGAGCTTTAATTTTAAGATGAGAATTGTTTGAGTTTGAAGTTTGCATAGTAATAAGAAACAGAATTAAAAAATATTATAATCCCATATTTAGTGCCACAAATATACTACAAAGTCATTTTTAACGAAGAAGATGGGTTCCATGCTTTGTTCTTAGTAATAATTATCAATAGTTTATTTAATATGTATTTTTACTTACAAACTTCATTGTTATTATCAGGGAAGGCTTTCAATCGCTAGTTGAAGATACTAAATTTTGACATGGGGAATGTAAGTTATATTGTTAATAGTCTGAATCAGATAGTAAAATTAGTATTTAGTATTCAGCTTCATACTTAACTTTACCTTACCTTTGTAGTACTAACAAAATTGTTTGAAACGAACCAACAACAATGCCTAAAACTCCACCCAAATTAACAATAGCTTGTAACTCATTTCTAACAATTAGATTAACAGCAACTTCCAATTCTTCAGGAGAAGTACCCTTGATACGGTCAATAATCACTTGATCTATATTTAAAATAGGAATTGCCAAAGCGACAATACTTTCTAAATCTCGCTCCAAATAACGCTCTAAAACCAAAGCTAATTCTCGACTCACTAACTCCAGAGAACTATTCATTATTGATGAAGCTTGTAAACGATTAATAATTAAATCCGCAATATGCTCCCAATCAACAGAAAAACTTAAAGCTTGAATCAAATCAGCACCATGTTCTTGTATATATAAACGTACACTATCCCCCATAGTATTTCTTAACTGGCGTACAGTAGAAACGGGTAAATTTTGCATTGAAAGGTTGTGTAACCATTCCTGAATTCTTTCTTTAATACCCAATGCAGTAATTAATTCCATTAAGCGTTGATTAGTTAAATCTCTCTCATCCAAACAAAAAGTTCTCAACCTAGTTAGAGTATTACGTAGCCCAAACAAATTAACTACTAACCAATAAGTACCACTAGCTTTTTCTCGAAAACCTTCATCAATAATGGAAATATTTTGATCCGTTAGAAAATCAATTAAAGTCTGTCTCAATACATCTGGTGGTAAAACAACTTTAAGTAGCCAATCTGATAATTGAGCGGCCTGCATTTCAGTTAGTTGAAACTCTAGTAAAATCTGGTCAAAAATTTGGTTTAGTTGAGCTTCTAAAAAACCTTCTCTCTTTGCCCAAACCTTAAGAAGTCGTGGCAAAGATTGACCCAATAAATCCCGTAAAATATTTGCCAGAATTTTGGTACTTCTGGCATTTGTATCAAGCTTCAATTGGTCTAAAGACATTCGTAGCAGCCATAGAAGAGCTGCTTCCATCCGTTCAGTTTGTAATAAACGACGTGCTAAATTTTGCAACTCCGATGGAGTTAACAAAGAACCCATAATAGTATCAGCAACTCGTTTTGCCAAACGTTCTTGTTTAGCAGGAATTAACCCAGGAGTAAAGGGTAGCTTTCGCCTAAAAATATAATAAGGACGATAAGGACGAAATAGCATTTTTATAGCTATATCATTAGTGAAATAGCCAATAAGTCCACCTACAATTGGTGGTGCAAAATAAATCCAGATATTATACAATTGCAGTTACCTAAAAGCAAAGTTGAAAGCCCCGTCTATTCTTTGCTACAACTTAGGAAGAATTATTTTGTAATTACTAATATTCCCATCATACCCCCAATAATAGGGTAATGTCTAGCATTGACAAATCCTGCTTGATATGCTAAATCTATTTGTTCTTTACCTGTGGGAAATTTGGTTAGACTAGGACTAATATAAGCGTATTGCTTAGTCAAGCCAAAATTACTAGCTACAGGGACTACAACTGTATCTAGATACCACTGTTGAAAGTGTCGTATGGCCGAACTACTAGGACAATGCATATCTAGAATCGCTGCCTTGGCATTAGGCTTCAAGACCCGATATAACTCTTGCAAACAAAGGGGAATATTTGATATATTACGTAGGCCATAAGCCATTGTAGCACAATCAAAATAATTATCAGTAAAAGGCAGACTCAAAGCATTAGCTTCAACCCAGTGAATAGGACTAGTTTTGTTCAAGATAGGAAGTTGGCGGTTATGAGCAATTGCTAACTGATCCACAGAAAAATCGACCCCAAATACCTGACCTGTAGTCCCCACAAACTTAGCCAGCATACAAGCAAGATCACCACTACCACAACACAAATCTAGACAAGTAGAGCCATAGTTAGGTTCACTCCACACTACAGCCATGTGCTTCCAGATTTTATGTATTCCCAGACTTAATAAATTATTAAGTTGGTCATAGACTGGGGCAATTTTGTTAAATATAGCTTTAACTTCTGTGGAATTATCAATCATAGAATTAAGTCAAAATTTTCAGTTTCAAGCTATTCTAAAGCTATTCAAAGTCAATGCTAGTAATTGAGCTGAGATATTAATTGTACTTAGTTCTTCTGGGCGTAGTGTACTAGTTTCTTGCCATTGCAGCGACATCAAGGCCAGAAGTTTTTGGCGATGGGAAATTGGAATAACAAGATGAGTCTCTATTCCTAAAGTTTGATAATGTAAAAAATCACAAAGTCTAGCATCTTGTGAAAGATTTATCACAGATTGTACATTCCCAGAAGTTATTGCTTCCATTGCTAGAGGATCCTTAGCCAACAAGTTGTCCACTTTGCCCACTTTACTACTACATCCTTGAATTGAGCTTAAACTATTATTCTCAACCAATTGCAAAATACATATGTCTGTAGAAAAAGTTTTAGCGTAGATAAATGAAATTTCTACCAAAGCTTCCTCAATGCTCTCAGACTTCTGAGAAACATGGACAACAGTGTTTAACAAATTCAATTCAGTTTGAGACCTTTCGATATCTTCAGTACGTTGATTTAAAACTTCATAAGTCTGTACAGCCTGTTTTATAATTACCTTTAATTCATTTGGCTCCCAAGGCTTAGTAATAAACTTATATATTTGTCCAGAATTGATGGCCTCTACTAAATCTTCAATATCAGTAAATCCGGTGAGAATAATTCTGATTGTATTAGGAAACTGAAGCAAAGTTTTACTTAAAAACTCTGTACCTTTCATTTCTGGCATCCGTTGATCAGATATAATAACTGCCATCTCTCCCTCTAAGGCCAAAATTTCCAACGCCTTAATTCCACTTTCAGCTCTAAGAACACTAAAATCTCGCCGGAAAGCCCGATAGAGTAAGTCCAAATTATCTGGTTCATCATCTACTACCAGTATTTTAGGTTTCCTTTTTCTGGTTAGGTTGATCAGTTGATTTCTAATGCTATCTAAATGTTGAGGAATTACTTCCATTCATGCAAACCTCTTCAATTGTACCTCTACAGTAGCATAGTACTGATTCTATCCATAAACTATAAAGTAAAGATCTACTTTTAAATAATTATCTAGCTATGAAGTGCTGATGCAAGCCAGTTACATTTTTAATTTCACCTAAATAAAATTACTATAGGCCATATTAATTATGTGAAATATAAAAATAGGGGATTAGAGGACATTAAATATACAAGATGTGAATAATAAAATTTTTGTAGTAGGGGAAAATGACCACTAAATCTGTGCCTCAGGGCCAGCCCTAAGTACTGTAATTATCCGGACTAACAAACCTAAACCTGGAGAGATGATAAATAAGGTAAAACCCTCTTGGGGTAAGCTTAAGAGAAGCTTGTCTTCAGAAAAAAATAGGGATTGAGGATGGGATATTTAAGATACTGACCGGTCATTAAGTGAACAAAATGACCTAATTTATTCGTTAATATTCTAAATATCAAGGCCAAATGCCAATAGTATCTTTCAGGATTTACAGCTACTTTGTCACCCCCCATATACCTAAACAATAAACTGGGCTTATTACCCTTATTGCTACAAAATTTTGTCTTATAATTATATTCCCGCATAAGTCCTAAATTATAAAAGTTAGCTGATTGTCCGAAAATAGTTAAAATCCTCTAGTTATCATCTAACACTCAAATTTTGGTATCATTGTCATGTTAATTATTACTTGTCATTACCAACTGTTGGAGTGAATGCAGATGTTAATGGAAGTCTCAATATTTAAATAGAAGTATTCCAAAATGTATTTAGTAATGGGATAGAGGGTGTTATAGTTCACACCATTCAGGTAACATTTAATTAAACACTTATTAGCAATAATATTTTTCTATATTTTTAACTATATTCATTTGTAAACAAAACCCTATAAATTATGACTGAAAGACCACAAAATTTACCAAGCCAACAACAACAATCAACAAATCCAGTAGATGCAGAAAACTTAATTGGCTTGCTCCGTCGTAAAGAAAATAGTTGGGTAGAGTGGGGAAATGCTTGTGCTGCTCTCCAAAAGGCTGGATATACTTCTCAGGAAATATTTGAGAAAACAGGATTTGAACCGATACAGCAAAATCAGGTGATAGTGGGGTCTCAAGTTTATACAAGCCTTGTCAATGCTAACATTAAGAAAGATCTTCTAATGCCAAGCAAAACAGATGTCCTATCACGCTTTGAAAGATCGGGTAGTGATATTCTTTACGAATTGAGGATTTTAACTCAGGAACAAAGAATCATTGCAGCTGAGTTTATAGTTGCTCATAATCTTGATGCTGATGATGTCAAAGATTTAGTAAGAGCAATCAAAGATTTTGCTCGGATAACGACAATACCAGAAGGATTTTCTGATTCTCCTGGAGATATAGTAGCGTATCAATGTTGGAAACAAGCTAGGCAACAAAACGACCTACAACATAGGTCTCGTCTAATTGCTAAAGGTCTGAAATTAGTAGATTCTCAAACAGCTAGAAAACAGCTTGAACAACTATTAACTGATTTTACTGTTGTTTCTCAGAGACCAGCTCCCCGTTTGCCGGTTTATCGACTGGAGTTAGAAGAAGAGTTACCTCGTATTTTACCGGTTGTCGGAAAATTACCGCTCAATACAGCAGATTTTAAGGCAGTACCTCTGGTTGAAGAAGTAGAACCATTTAGAATGGTCAAATTTTCTGGTGGAGCAGGTGCTTGGGTAGCGATACCTGGATGGCGAGTTGTCATGCAAGCAGAAGATCCTGTAGTGATAATTGAAAATAGCGATCGCTTGCCGACTCCTATACCTGCTGCTACTGAAGAAGTTTTATTGATTATAGATAGAAATCAACGTCAATGGCATGAGGATGGCTATTTTATCGTGGACCAAGGCGGTAAAATAGTAATGCAATGGTTTGATGAGGAGCCTAATATACTGTTACTTGGGAGAGCTTTACTTGTATTAAGACCTAAAAAGATTCTTGATCAAGAACTGATTAAAGACTTGTGGCAAATTGAAGAATAGACGTTGCCAAAACGGAGTAGACAGTAGGAAATATATGAATCAAACAAAAGATAAACAAGTAACCATTCCTGTAATGAATACGCCTTGGGTAGATTCACCTTTTTTTGAACAAATTTTCAGCCAGTTAAATTTAGATAATGATACCAGAAAACTTGTTAAACAATTTGCAGAACAAGGCTATGTAATTATAGACGACTTAGGTATAGAAAATATTGGAGAAATTATAGACAGTATAGTTAAAGATTTAACTCCCATATATGGAGAAAAAGGGAAAGTAGAATCGGCTTGGATTTATCATGATAGAATTCAAGATGCTTGGACATTCAATCAAGAGGTAAAAAAAATTGCCACTGCTCCCAAAATTATTAACCTATTAAAAATAATTTATCAGCGAGAACCCATCCCTTTTCAAACTCTAAATTTTAGGTTTGGTACTCAACAATCTACCCATAGTGACAGTATACATTTTAGTTCAGTTCCAGCTAGATTTATGTGTGGAGTGTGGATAGCGTTGGAAGATATAGATGGGAATAATGGTCCGCTACATTATTATCCTGGGAGTCATAAATTACCAATTTTTGATTTAAATGATTTGGGAATTACAGGCAGTTATCAGAATAAACCTTATGATTTTTATGCTGTATATGAAGAGTTTTTACAGTCATTAATTGAATACAATGCTTTAAAAAAAGTAGAACTTTATGTAAAGAAAGGGCAAGCTTTAATTTGGGCAGCAAATTTACTTCATGGAGGTAGTCCAGTTTTAGATAACAATAGAACTAGATATAGTCAGGTGACACATTATTATTTTTCTGACTGTATGTATTACATTCCTTTACTGTCTGATCCATTCCTATCTAGAATTCATTTTAAAGAAGTCAAGAATATGATCACAGGAGAAGTAGTAAATCATATTTATAATGGAAACCAAATAGAAATTAATCCAGAAGAATATGAGATAGAAAGATTAAAATATCAACTCTTACAATTTGAGGAGGAATTAGTAAAATTGCGACCTATAGCAATTAAGTCTCAGGATGAACTGAATGTATTAAAACCTCAGCTTCAAACTGTTGAGTCAGAATTAGAAAAATCACGAAATCAGCTATATAATTCTCAAACAGAATTGAATTTATTGAAATATCAAAATCAGCTACTTGAGGTAGAATTAGAAAGATTGAGAACGAAGTTGTATCAAAGTACTTGAATCAAAATTATAAGATTAAATTTTCCCTGTTTCATCAAAGAAAATCTGAAAACACTGTAGGAGTTTTCATGTGGGTAGACCATAATAGGGATGTTCCATATAACATCCCTACAAGGTTTTAATTCTGACTTATAGTCATCTAGAAATTAATGGGGTTACTGTGGTCTACTGAATTGAAAACCACCGAACATGATATAATACTTTTTATCAAAAGTCTTGCTATACTTGGAAGCTGACAAAATTACTTTTCTTCATAACCGAAGTTACGAAATATAAAGCATTTTCTCGAACTAATAATATTTATAAATATAAAATTCAAATATAGCATAGTTTCTGGTAATTGATATAACTTTTAAATATCAAAAAAATAAGCTCTACTACGGGAAAAATCTCGAGGTTTTAAATAACCATTATTTATCATTTTTAGTATAACTTTTTCTTTACTTTCGGTGACTGTTTCTAAGTCGGTGCAACATTCAACATCAGGATTAAGTGGTGCTTCATAAGGTAAGTCAATACCAGTAAATTCTTTAATTTTTTTTGCCCTAGCAAGTTGATAAAGTCCTTTTTTATCTCGTGCTTCACAAACTTCTAGAGGTGCATTAACATATACTTCAATAAAGTCACCAATGCGTTTTTTGACATCAGAACGAACTTCATTATAAGGAGAAATAGCAGATACTAAAACAATCACACGGTTACGAGTTAAAAGATGAGCTAAAAAACCAATTCTCCGGATATTTTCATCTCGATCAGCTTTACTAAAACCTAAATTTTTCCCAATATCTTGACGTATAACCGTACTATCAAGAATTTCTACTGTATAACCAAGCGATCGCAACTCTTCTGCGACAGCAAAACTTAGAGTAGTTTTGCCAGCACAACTTAAACCAGTAAACCATACTGTTACACCAGTTAGATTATTATTTTCCATTCACACTCATCCAAGGGTAGCATAAGGATATGAGAACCTCTTCAGAAGAGGTCTATTTAATATTTTGACTTAAAATGTTAACTATGATAATGTTAACATTTAGTTTGTAACAATTAAAATTTTCTGAGATGTAAATACTAAATCAGTGATCAAAGTAATTGTCAACTCAAAAAATTATCTTAATCTTCCAGTAAAAGTTTGAAATAAAAATTAAATCTCTGTTCTCTAGTTTTGTAAGAATTATAATAGACATCTCCACTTCAAAAATTATTCATGACTCAATGGAAAATATCAAACATCTTCGTGCTTGGTTACGCATATCTCGTCAACCTCAGTACCGTTGGCTATGGTTTGTAGCCGCAGGCCTGATTTATGTAGGTATTCTTCTGTTTCCTATGACAGGAGTAGAAAAAGAAGCAAAAGGAGCTTTAGCAGTATTTGGAGTCACAGCTTTTCTGTGGGCAACTAATACTTTACCAGTAGCAGTCACAGGTTTAATGGTGCTATTTTTAATTCCCCTAAGTGGCAGTATGTCTCCCACGGAGACATACGCCTATTTCGGGAATAAAGCAGTATTCTTTGTATTAGGAGCATTTATTCTAGCTAGTCCTATTCAACGTTCGGGACTTAGCACTCGTCTTGCTCTAACAGTGGTTTCCCGTTTTGGTAATAGCCAAAATACTCTCATTGGCTCTATTTTAATTCTTTCAGCCTTGATGTCTTTTGTGATTAGTTCCTATGCAGTTACAGCCATGTTATTCCCAGTGGTCATAGAAGTTGTTCAAGCAGCAGGTGCAAAGCCTGGAGGACGTTTTGGCCTAGCAGCATTTTTAGCCTTGGGATGGGGTTGCGGTATTGGTGGTATTGCTACTTTACTGGGTGGGGCAAGAGCACCTCTAGCATTAGGAGTACTTCGCAGCACAACACAAGGAGAGTATGATATCACTTTTGCCGAGTGGTTTATTTGGTCTATTCCTTTAGTTGTGCTGATGTTAATAGTAGCTTATCTTGTTCTATTACAAATAGGTAAAGGTATAGTAGTTTCTTTATCTACTGCTCGAAAATTTCTTGAAGTTAGATCGAAAAGTCTTGGGGCAATTTCATCTAGAGAAATTGGTACATTGGTATTAGTAACGGGAATAGTTTTGTTATGGATTTTTAGAGGAAAAGCTTGGGGACTAGATACAATAGCTTTCTTTGGAGTTGTCTGTAGCTTCATTTGTGGTTGGGCAAGTTGGCAAGAAGTAGAAGAGGATGTCAACTGGGGGATTTTTTTGATGTATGGTAGTGCTATTGCTCTAAGTGCAGTTTTAAGAGATACAGGAGCAGCACAAGCATTGGCAGAAACTTTATTAGGATCATGGATTAATTCTGGTTTTGTTTGTTTTCTGGTAATGGTTTTAATTATTACTTTTTTGACAGAGGGAATGAGTAATGCTGCTGCAGTAGCTGTTTTGATGCCAATTGGACTTGCTTTGGCTGCTAAATATGGAATGGACCCAAAAACAATGACGTTGGGTATTACTCTGCCATCGGGTTTAGCTTTTCTTTTACCAGTCAGTACTCCGGTCATGGCTATTATTATGGGTAGTGGTTATGTGTCACCTTCTGAAGCTTTTAAGCGTGGGTTGTTGCTAAAATTAGTGGGAACTTTGATCTTCTTGGCAATGGCGAAATTTTATTGGCCTTTATTTGGGTTGGGAGTGTAAGAGATGAGTATTTGGTTAGTAATTGCAAATCCCTACGCTTATGATAAAGCAATGTGGAAAGCAGTCTTAGAAACACAAGAACATCAAAGTAAATTGAGGGTTGTATTTTTTATTAATAGTAATTCAATTCATGATGTAATTGGTGAATTGGGGCAGAGTGGTTGGTTGGGATCTAATCCTTTACATAAACTACAAAATTCTATGTTGGAAGGTTATCGCGCTTTAGCTGGTGATGTTTTAAAACGAGTGAAACGTAAAGCAAAGGAAAAGGATATAGAATTAGAATCTCAGGAAATAATAGAAAGACCATTAATAGAGAAATTTTTGTTTGAACTTGTGGAAGAAGGTGCAACAAAAATTGTAATTGCTGGTCCGCAGTTACTTACTGCTAAAATGGGAGAATTACCGCATATAGCAGAGTATATTGAGGAAGATTAGTGAGACGTAATGTAGTTATTTTTTTCGTACTCAGGTTTACTACTCGTGAAACTTACACAACTTTTAATCCCAAATATATCCCAAACTTTTTTTTTGAAAGGCAAAGACGCTAATTTTGTTAGTTAAGCAGTTAAAAAAATGGAAAGATATGGCTGTACAAAAAGCTTCTAAAACCTCAGCAAATGTCTCCAAAGGTTTATTTCCCCTCCGGTAGCATGATCTGTGTATAAAACTAAGTTGCAATTAGACTTAAGATAGCTGTAGAAACTATGTTTTAAACCAATACAGTTCAGTTTAGGAATGAGGATTTATTAACTTCCAGATTTTCTGTACAGGAACATTTCCGTGTAATACTCAAGCACTAATATTTGTGGATCATATTTGATTCCCATTCCTAAGGATTTTTTTTGCAGTTTTGTAGTCTGAAAAGCCTATCTAATAGTTCTATATCATAAAAGTTGTCCTCTTATCTGGAGCATATTATACTTTAACCGACATTCCGCATATCTTCATATATCTTTATTTAGATTTACATTTTCAAAGAGACTTATACGAAAAACCTTCATTATAGAAATCAATATCAATAACCATTTTTTATGAGAAAATTAGTTACAATTTGCGAGTAATATGCTCGCACTAGGAACATTATTCAAACTTACTTTTAAGAGAAAAAATGGAACAGAAAATATATAGTCAAGCTGTAGCAAAATCTTATGCTGGAAAATATCAGGAGGCAATTCAAGATTTTAGTCGAGTTATAGAAATTAATCCTAATTTTGCTGAAGCTTATTATCGCAGAGGTTTGGCAAATTTTGATTTAGGAAATAGGGAAGAAGCTATTGCAGATTATACTCAAGCTTTGGCAATTAATCCTAATTATATAAATGCTTATTTAGGTCGTGGTATTGCTAGATTAATAGTAGGAAATATTTCTGAAACTATTACGGATGCTAATCAGATAATTACAATTAATGATAAGTATGCTCCGGCATATAAATTGTTGGGTAATGCTTACGGCAAACAAGGTAATCAACCAGATGCAATTGCTAGTTTTAAGTGTGGTGCAGAATTGTATTTAGAACAGAAGGATGCTGTTAATTGTCGGCAATGTTTGGATCATATTAAAAAGTTGCAAAAGATAGTTTCTACTTCTGTGAAAACTGATAGTAATATTCAAGGAAAAAAAGGTGATAGTAAGAATTTTTTAAATGAAATTTTGAGAAGATTTGAAAAAGGCGATCGCCAGGGTGTAATAGCAGATTTAAACTGGGCATTAAAAGTGGATGCTTCAGATTCTGAAGCTTATTGTTTTCGAGGGATTATTCGTTATAAACAAGGGGATAATTTAGGGGCAATATCAGATTTTAATCAAGCTTTAAAATTTAATAATCAAGATGTTTTAGCTTATCAAAATCGGGGTGTTATTCGTAGTAAAATGGGAGATTTGAAAGGAGGGAAGGCTGATTTTGATGAGGCTTTAAATATTGAACCAAATAATTCACTTATTTATGTCACTAGAGGGAATGCTTATCGGGATATTGGTGGTTATCAAGAGGCAATGAAAGATTATGAACAAGCATTAAAAATTAATCCTAATGAAGCTAGAGCTTTTTATAACCGAGCCATTCTTTATTCTCGTTTAGAAGAAATAAAAAAAGCTATAGATAACTATCAGAATGCGGCTCAATTATTTGGGGATGCTGAAGACTGGAATAATTATCAAAACACTTTGGATAATTTGAAGAAAATTCAGATATCTGTTGTTAGTAAAAATCAGAATCTTAATGAAGATGCTAAGTATAAGCAATTAAAACAACAATTGTTAAGAATGGTTGGCGGACATTGGGAAATGGCAGAAAGATTAATTGCAAAAGTTGAAGAAAAATATCCGGGTAGAGATCGGATTTGGTATTTGGAAAAAGTCATATCTGATTGGCAGCAACAGCAGGATAGTTGATGGTTTTTTTTTTTTGAAATTATGTCTAAAAGCCACATTTATGAATTGAAAGTTTATGTTGAAGACGTTGACTTTGGTCGAGTATTTTAC
>JAKQYG010000130.1 GCA_023356515.1 Trichodesmium sp. MAG_R04
TTCAGCAAAAATATTTTGAGGACTATGACGGCGAGCGTACTAATGCAGGTGCCCCGGCTGGTAGATTATTAGAAAAAACAAACCATTTATTAGAGGGCGTATGGTACGTCAACATCGTAACTCAAGATGGTGTCAGACCACATTTTAAACCTGACAATCCAAATTAAGTCTGGCTTAATGCGAAATACTTCTCCTAATGCTTTGATGGGATCGGATAGACTACTAGTTTCATACCCGTGTTGATTCAAGATTGATTTGACTGTTTTCTGAATAACTAAATCATCATCAATACATACTACTTTAGAAATTTTTGTTTCTCTTCTTTCCAATGGTTTTGATATCTTGACTATGGTCGTTTCTGAATATTTATCTATCAATTGTACTATACCTTTTTGCACAAAAGGATAAATGGCCTTAGCTACTGTTAATACATCTCTGTTTAGATATCGAGCTATTTGCTGCATAGATGTTTGACCATCTGACCAACGACTTAAAATATTATATATTTTTGGTTTTAATGCTTTTTGTAGTTGGACTGGACCTGAAATGATTGGACACTGTTCAGCAGAATGAATATAAGGAGAAAATTGATTCCATTCCTGTATCTGCTTCATGATTTTGGCCAACAATGAGCTAACTTCTAAAGTTGTTAGCTGAGGTGTGAGTGCTGGCCCAAGTTCAAAAATAAATGATCCTCGACGAAGGCTGAGTAAGTCAAAGAGAGTTTCATGCACCATATTATAAATAATACTACGTCCCTGGGCAGGGGAGAGAATACCTTTTTCTAATAAGACCCATAAGTATCCATACTCAGGTGCATTAACAGAGGCAAAAGTACGAACTTGAATAGTATCAAGATAGTTATCTGCATTATACCGACGTAAATAGTCTCTCAAACGAGATAAACTACCTGTACTTGGGGTGGCGTAGATAATTTGACCGCGGAAAAAAAATACAAACCAAGATGGTTCTTTGGGAAAGTACTGTTGAGGTTCAGCAATATTACTGCCAACTGAAGAACTATAGGCCTTAACAAACAGTTCACCAGTTCGCTGACCTAAGTTTATAAGTTGCAGGATGCTGCGGATGTCAATTTCACTTAAATTTCCCTGCATGCAGCTTGTAACATATAATCTTTATGATAACCAATTTAGAATCTGGGATACAGCACTTATCCCTGACCATAACATATAAATTTAATGGATAAGATACCCCGCTACAAAAATTTTACTGTTCATGCCTTATCTATAATATAATATCTACCCAAAATATACTTTTAATATCCATATATTCTCTAGTTTTCGGAAAAATAACTAAGTATTTTAATAAATGGCGATATTCCCTTTGCTTAGAGCTTTTAGTTGATGTACAAGCATTACCATATAAAGCTTCATTATAGCTCTAGTTTTCAAGGCATAAATGCTACAATTAAGTAGCTATAGGTTTTTATGGCGCTTGAATACCTTTGCGCTTCTCCAAGTATAGCACTAAGTCCCACTAAAAGGGGCAGGCTTGAAACCTAATTTTTCAGTAAAAATAAAGATAGTTTGGCAGTTTTTTATATAGTATCCTGATCAAAGTTAAGCATACCTAAATAATAGTTTGATAAATTAAACAGGTTGTAAATTTTCTTCCAAAAGTCAATTTCAATAATCATCTAATTCCTAATATTCATAGTAGTTTAGTAATTTTTATGGCTTTTGGTGTTAACATAATCTCGAGAGGATAACAGTGTGCTGTATTTAGCAGAAGTACAAAAAAGACCAACTGGTTTTGGTCTTGGTGGTGGTAAAACTGATTTGAAATTGCTGGCCTGTCAGCGTGGTGAACATAATTGGCTAGCTGTACCTGGTGAAGAAGTTATTCCGGCTGACGAAGCTAAGGAATTTTCTTCTGGTGCCTTGGTTCTAGTAGATCTGAATAATAATAAGCAGGTTCTGCAAATTCAAGATGCTGGCCGTCAGTTAGTAAAAATTCTGCAAAATTTCTCTCGCTCCCAAGAAAAGTCTAAGACACAATGGGAAGAAATTGAGCAATGGAAAGCTTCTCTGACTTTTCAAGCCCAAGAGCTACATCGCCGCGACATAGAATTGCAGGCTAAGGAGGAGCAACTTGAGGGACTACAAGCTGAAATTAATAAGTTGGAGCAGCAACGTCAAGAAATTGGTCAAGCTCAACAAAAATCTCAGAAACTTCAGGAACAGATAGGCCGAAACCGAGAGGAATTAGAAGCCGCACATCTAGAATTACAAAAGCAAAAAGAGGAATTTAAGCAACATCAGGGAGAATTAAATAGAACTACATTTGTCAATCCGGAGCAATCTCAATATATCCAAGATTTATTGAGTTGGTTGACTGAGTCAGTAACTTCGACAGGTACTTTGGGAGAAAAATTAAGTCAATCCTTGGAAATAGTTAATAATCAAAAGGAAACTCTAGAACAACATAGAAAACAATGGGAGAATACAACAAATACAGACTCTAATGCACAACAGGAAGATATAGAGATTTTGGCTGATAATATCCAAAGCAGATGGTTAGAATGGGAAAAAAAACAGGAATCTTTGGTCTATAAGACCAGGGAATTGAACGTTCAACAAGCTTTATTGGCAAGTAAACAAGAGTATAGTCAAGTATTAAATGGCCAAATTCGGATACAAATCAAACTTTATGAGCAACTGAGTTCTCTAGTATTATTGGAGAATGATGGTGTTACTCAGAAAGTAGATGTTGAAGCTTTAGAAAAAATGCCTCTTAATGAGCTAGAAGAATTGGTCCAAAATTTGCAACAAGATTTACAAAGAGATATGAGTTTTGTTAAAGACCAGGAAGAAGAGTTAGCATTACAACGGCAGGAAATGGATGCTTTACAAAGAAGAATTGACAAAGCTAGTGAATATGACAGAATTAACTTGAACTCAGAATTTTCCGATGAGAGAGACCGTTATAAAATTTTAAATGAGTCTTTAGTGGGTTCTCAAAGAAATCTTAAGGAAAGAGAGGAAACATTAAGTCAGCATCAAGCAGTTCTTTGGAATAGGTTGGGTAATTCTTTCAATCAAGAAGAGTCAAATCCGATAGGACTGAAGGCTCTGCTATTACAATTTGAGACTCACAGACAGCAATTAACGGAAGAGTTACAAAATATAGAAGCTGAAATTCAACAAATACAAACTGAAATTCGTCAAAAAGAAAAAATGGTTAATGGCCAAACTCAACAACAAGCAGTTACAAGAAATGAAATTGAGCAATTATATTTTAGTTTAAGGGAAAAGCAGAAGGCAAATACAAAGGGTGGAAGTGAGGTTTTGTATCCAGAAGTAATTTTAACTCTGGAAGATTATCTAGAACAATTGAGACAGCAACTTGAAGAGGTAGTAGGTGGAATAATTCAAGTACAAGGTATAGGTCAAGAGATTACTCAGTTACAACAAGTCATGCAAAGTATTCTTGTACAACCGGAATCAGATTGACTCGGGAGCATTAGTTTTTTTATAGTAACATACTCCTACCCTAAGCTGATGCTATAGTGTAGGCTTCTCACTTCGCGCTTCCCTTACTCCGTCGGACTCCACGAGCTTTAAGGACTCAATGCCCTACCGTCCTGTTTTTTATATTTATCCCTGCGTTTACATCACGGTCTGCTAGTATACTGCAGTGTATACAAGAATGAGTTCTTTTGGATAATTTTTTGGGGACTTTTTCACCACAATTTGAGCAATTTTGGCTGGTATTTCCAGGATTCATAGTTATCGTTATTCACTAGAGCATTTTCGACTTTGATAGCAGGAATTGACCCCATCCAGCTTCATTAATTGGCTTAACCAACAAGGCTTTTGTTAATCCTTTAATATTTAAGTTTTCGTTGATCTTTAACATCAGCTTTAGATAATAAATCATTGGCTGTTTGAAAATGAAAATCTTTCCGTTCCCATTGATTAACCATCGATTCATTTCAGGCTAAATCAAAGATTATGGCGTAAGGTTTCTCGACGATCTAGCTAAAATAATCCAGGGATGTTGAACTTTGGCGATCACTCCTGCAGGAAAGGAGTCTGTTTGAGAACGGTTGGGGGCACTGATTAGGGCTGTTAGCTTTTCAATCTGACTGAAATTAGGACTGACAGGTAAAACTTTACATAGGATATGTCTCATTACTCTACGTTGTAATGCTAGAGGAACTTCAAGCAATACTAAACGATTGACAATATATCTGACTGGTTGTGACTCAAATTGAGAAATATTTAGATTATTTGTATCGATTTTTGCCACTTTTTCTAATAACTTTTCTGTCTCATTTTTAAAATACTCGACTTCAGCACTAAGTATTTCTGCTGTTTGTGCTAATGCTAGTTCAACTTGAGGATTAAACTGGCGTAAGATAGGAAATAATTCCAGACGAATACTATTCCGAGCATAGTGTAAATCCTGATTTGTAGAATCTTCCCAAATTTTGATTTTTTGCTCTTGACAAAAGTTACCTGTTTGGGCACGAGTAATTTCTAAGAGGGGACGTACTAATAGGGGCCAGAAATTATCTGTTAGGAGACGTTGCCAAGTTAAGGCTTGTAGGCCATCAGTCCCACTGCCACGAATGAGATTATATAGGAGAGTTTCTGCGCGATCACTAGCTGTATGGCCAGTTACAATGTATTGAAAATTAAATTCCAAAGCAATTTTACTTAAGGCTTGATAACGCCATTTTCTAGCTTCTGCTTCAGTTTTATAAACCTTATCTGCTGTTTCTACATAATATGGAAGTTGCCAATTTGTGGCTAATTTTTTTACATAATTGGCATTAGCTTCTGAGTCAGATCGCCATTTATGGTCACAGTGGGCAACTGCCAAATACCAACCCCATTTTGATTGTAAATCTAATAATAATTTAGTTAGACATAGGGAGTCCTGACCGCCAGATACTGCGATTAATATTCTTTGATTTTTTGGCAATAATTTTCTTTGACGTAATATTCGATGTATTTGGGCATGGAGTAATGTCCAATTTTGATGGGAAAATTGATTCATTGGGCATAATTTAAAGGTCTTGTTTGACAGTTTATCTGGCAGAGATATTCTCTCACCCTATGGATAGTGGGGGACTTATTACTCCCCCGAACTTCCTCTCAAGTTGAAATAACAAAGCAAACCAACAAACATAAATTATAAAATGCGCTATTTATATATATATATTGTATGCATTTAATCGAGATAGAAGGCCACAATTAAAAATAATGAAGAATATTTGGCAACAAATTCAAAACGATATAGTCATGGAAATTAATCACCATAAATCATCATTGTCTAAGACTATATTAAATAGTCAAAATACCAAAACTATTCTTGGTCAAAAATCATACAGAAAACTGATATGGAAAATTTTGGCTACTGGGATAATTACTCAAGGAATATTATTAGGAACTCCAGCTTTTGCTAAAAATACGGAAAAAAATCTGAGCTATAGTGAGTTATTAGAGAAAATTCAAGCTGAAGAAGTAACAAAGATAGATGCTTATCCATCTGAAGGAATTGCTAAAGTTAAACTGAAGGGGCAAAATAGTAGCAAGGTAATTTACATAGTTAATACGTTTGAGTATAACCCAGAACTACTCGTTCAAGTTCGTAATCAAAAAATTGACTTTGAGTTAAAACGCTCTCCCGATAATAGTATTGCTATGGGCATTATCTTTAATATACTTATCGTTTTTATAGTCATTTTTATACTATTGACAATTTTGCGTCGTTCTAGTCAGTCCCAGGGAAATGCCTTAAACTTTGGTAAGTCTAGGGCACGTTTTCAAATGGAGGCTAAGACAGGGGTATTCTTTGATGATGTGGCAGGTATCGAAGAAGCAAAAGAGGAACTGCAGGAAGTTGTGAGTTTCTTGAAAAAGCCAGAGAAGTTTACAGCTATTGGAGCTCAAATTCCTAAAGGCGTACTTTTGGTAGGGCCACCAGGAACGGGTAAGACTCTATTAGCAAAGGCGATCGCGGGTGAAGCAGGGGTTCCTTTTTTTAGTATTTCTGGTTCAGAATTTGTGGAAATGTTTGTGGGTGTGGGAGCTTCTCGTGTACGAGACTTGTTTAAAAAAGCGAAGGAAAGTGCTCCCTGTATCATATTTATAGATGAGATAGATGCGGTAGGTAGACAAAGAGGTGCTGGCATTGGTGGGGGTAATGATGAACGGGAACAAACTCTTAACCAACTACTGACTGAAATGGATGGTTTTGAAGGAAATACAGGTATTATTATCATTGCGGCGACTAATCGTCCAGATGTTTTAGATGCTGCCTTATTACGTCCAGGTCGTTTTGATAGACAAGTAACTGTAGGTTTGCCTGCTTATAAAGGGCGTTTAGGCATTTTGGAAGTTCATGCTCGCAATAAGAAATTAACTCCAGAAATATCTTTAGAGGTGATCGCTCGAAAGACGCCTGGTTTTTCAGGAGCGGACTTAGCTAATATGTTGAATGAAGCAGCTATTCTAACTGCGAGACGACACAAGGAAGGAATTACACCTGTAGAAATTGATGATGCTATTGACCGAGTGACTATTGGTTTGAGTCTTACCCCATTATTGGATAGTAAGAAAAAACGGTTAATTGCTTACCATGAGTTAGGTCATGCTTTGTTGATGACTCTGCTCAAAAATTCTGACCCTCTCAATAAGGTGACTATTATTCCTCGTTCTGGTGGAATAGCTGGTTTTGCTCAACCAATTATGGATGAGGGGATGATTGATAGTGGAATGTATACTCGTGGTTGGTTAATAGACAGGATTACAATTTCTCTAGGTGGACGTGCTGCCGAGGAGGAGATTTTTGGATCGGCGGAAGTTACGGTGGGAGCTGCTAACGATATTAGAAGTGTTGCTAATTTAGCTCGTGAGATGGTAACTCGCTATGGAATGTCTGATTTAGGGCCTTTAGCTTTGGAAAATCCAAGTGGGGAGGTCTTTTTGGGTCGAGGTTGGCAGTCGCAGCAGTCAGAATATTCTGAGGAATTGGCTACTAAGATTGACCATCAAGTAAGAGCAATGGCTTTTCATTGTTATGAAAAAGCTCGGAAAATTATCAGAGAAAATCGTGTTTTGATCGATAGATTGGTAGAGTTATTGATAGAAAAGGAGATTATTGAGGGTGATGAATTTCGTAGAATAGTTTCAGAATATACGGAGTTACCTAAAAGACAGAAGTTTGATATTAATTTAGAAAAGAAAAGTTTAGGTTTGAGTTAGTTTTTTGCCTCAACTTTAAACCTAACATTGTGTACGACAAAATCTAGCACAAAAATATATGTCAAAAGGAATACGTACCAAAAACTTAAGTAAGTTGGCATTAAAACTTATCCCTATGTAACAAAATATATTGACACATAAAGGTCTTAATTTTAAACATTTACCTGATACATCATTTGCTTGAAATATTCTGTATATATGACTACCTCCTCTATATCTCTGTTCTTTTGTAGGAACCTTGCATGCAACGTCCCTACCTCTTAAAAAGACTTTTTCAGTAGATCCTAACTATTTGGAGGACCAGGGAGTTAGTATATAAATCTTAATATTAGGTAAGGTAATTCAAACCAACCTACTTAGTCAGAAATTACTTATGACTTATAGTTTGTCTATTTCTCAAGCTTAAATATCTGTGTTCTAAGCGCGATAACTGTTTAGTTTGTTGAGCGTACATTTCTCGCAAAATCAAAGCTGGGTCTACCCAGCGTCCCCCATATTTCAACCCCCAATGAAGATGGGGGCCACTGGTTCTACCAGTCATGCCGACTCTAGCTATTCGACTTCCAGCGGGTAACACTTGACCTTGAGGTAGCATAACTCCACCACGACGGTCTACTAGATAACGACGTCCACTATGAGTTTCGACTCTTCCTTGAACGTGGCAGTAAACGTGTTCCCAAGAACCTGACTGAATTACAATGCCAGTACCACACCGACTATCTTCCAAAACTTGCACAACTTTACCAGTCCACCAACTTCGGATATAGCTTCCTTGGGGAGCTGCTAAGTCTAATCCATAATGAAAGCCTCTACCACGAGGGCCAAAAGCTGATGTGTATCCTTGAAAATTTTCTACGGGGAAGGAGGCGTTTTGCCAGTTGTTAATGTAAGCTGTTTGTGGGTTAGTAAATTTAGTTCCTTGGGCTTTGACTAATTCTTGTTTTATTCCTAAAGCTGTTATACCAAGTCCGATAAATCCTAGTAGTAATAAATTTTTTTTTCGGTGAAGTACACCCTTTTTTAAAGCTATAGTTAATGTATGCAAGAAATTTTTTCTAGGATTTGACATATTTTTTTGCTCTTAAATCATTAATGAGAATGAATTATGTGATCTAAGTAGGGCTTGCTGATTAATACTCAAAGTATTTATTTCTATTTGCTTTACCATTATTCAGGCAGTATAAAGTACCAGATTTTTCGTGGCTTAAGCTCAAAAAGTTAGGGTTTTGGGCTGACCATAACAGAAAAATTTAGGGACAGTTATTACTACTATAGCAATCCTATCTAATTCACGAGAGAAATGGGTTATTTTAAGGTGGGAGGTACAAGGAATAAGAATTGGAGCTATTTTTTTAAGAAGGCTAGTTATTTTGCATCGAGACTCCCTAAAAAGACTTTTTCCACAAACTCTAGCTAAACAATTAAGATTTGATAAATGATAAAGGAGTATAGCATTATTTTGGGTTGTTTTTATCATACCATTTCTTAAAAACTTTTCGACATTTTATTGAGTAGAAAAGTTGGGAAATATTGAAGTAGAGATAAAAGCAAACATAACAATAATTAATATTAACTTAGCTTAAATTATCAAGAAAGTGATTTGCCTTCCATTAATTGGTTAATAAATGAATTTTTTCCTAAGTATAAAATAACTTTTGGTAATTGGTATTATACCATTTTCAAAAAGTAATGATAGCCTTATAATTTAGGATGAATATAGTAATTTCAAATGTTGTTAAATAAAATAATTTAAGATTTTAAAAAATGATACTAGAAGAAATTTTCCCCTTTAGAGTGGCCATAGATACAACAGCAATTGCAGGATCATCTTTGTGGTCTTTGGCTTTGTATTGGGGTTTTTCTCCTCTGAGTGAGTGGGTGATGTTACAGCTTAACCGTTGGTTTAATTTCGCGGAAAGATTTTTGTATACGTCTGATGAAGAATTTGAAAGAACGCGTAAAGCTAGAGAATCTCAAAATGCTTTTTATGCTTCCATTTTTAGTATAATACCTTTTTTAATTATAGGAAGTTTATGCAATTGGGGGGTAGAATTTGGTTTGGGTAAAAGTTGGTCAATTAGTATTGGGGTGATTATTTGTGTGACTTGCGGTGTTTATGAATTAGGAAGACGAGATGATAAATCTCTTTAAAGAACAGTATCAGACATTGCCCATAACCACCATGTATCCTAGGGGTCTTCATGTTATATCATGTTCGGTTAAATAGTTATTATAATTGAA
>JAKQYG010000131.1 GCA_023356515.1 Trichodesmium sp. MAG_R04
CAGAAAATAAAGCCATTATTGCATCGCCAATGTACTTGTCGATAAAACCTTGATTCTCTAAAATTGCCGGTTCCATACATGAGAAAAAGGAATTAATAAAGCGAAAATTCTCCTCGGGAGTCATGGCTTCCGACATCGTAGTAAAATTACGAACATCAGAAAATAAAACTGACATTTCTAATTGTACATGGTCGCCTAACTCTACATCAATAATGGTTTTTTTATCCAATAATTCAAGGAACTGTCTAGGAACAAAATGTTCATAAGCCATGTTAAGTTGAAATAGTTCGTTAGTAAAACGTTTTTGAGCGACTTCAGCTTTTTTCCGTTCTGTAATGTCTATAAAAGAATTAATAGCGTAAATAATCTTTTCTTGTTGATCATAAATAGGAGCAGAAAAACTTTCCAGAGGAATTATCTGCTCGCCTTTGCGAACATAAATATTTTCCGTTGTCAAACTTTCCCCTTGTAAAGCTCGGATAATAGGCAGCTCATCTGTTGGGTATTCTTGACTTGTGTTAAGTTTATAAAACTGATAAGTTGATGCAAATTGTTCTGATGTGATATCTGATATTACTTCCTTACCCAATAATTCCTTGGCAACTTGGTTAAAGTAGTAGGGATGACCAGCAGCATCTATAATTGCCACACCTACTGGCAAAGCATTGAGAAATTGAGCCAACCTATTTTCATTTTCCCTGACTTGCGAATAAAGTCTTGAATTGTCAATAGAGATAGCCGCTTGAGCAGACAGTATATTTAAAAGTTCGACTCGTTCTGAAGTAAATGCACCTGTGGTTAAATTATTCTCTAAATAAATAATTCCTCTTAATTCACTTTGATTAATTAAAGGAGTACAGAGAATTGATTTACTTTGTGTAGCAATAATATAAGGGTCATTAATAAATTCTCCTTCCTCGGTTGCATTCTTGAGAATAACATTGTTTTGAGTGCGGAGTACATAATTGATAATCCTCGTTGGTAAAACAGGAATTGATGTTTCTGGGTCGACAAATTCTATGGGAATTGACTGCAAAATAGTCGTTTGTTCGCTATATAATGTTCCTTGAGCTTCTATCACCAAATTTCCTTGATTGTTGAAAATTATAAAACCTTTTTGTGCTCCAGCATTTTCAATTATAATTTTCATTAAAATTTTTAGAAGTTTTTCTAGTTGGATTTCACCAGAAATTGCTTGAGATGCTTTAATAAAAGTTGTTAAGTCTAAGAGTTCTGCTCTACTGGTGGAAGAATAAAATACCATGCTAGATGTTCCCCCAAATTTTCCTTTTTTAGGTAGCATTTCTGAGAGTAGCTGAGGATATTTTTCTACTAAATTATTCACTTTGCGTTGCGCACCCCAAACGTGGTAGTTGTAGTAGGCTTCTTTCAGATAAAGTTTAGCAATTTTCCGATTACCTCTTCTTAACCAAAACTTACCCGCTAATTCATTAGCCAGTGCTTGATTATTAATAAATTTATTTTCTTGAGCTGATTCTATAGCTTGATCATACAAGTCAATTGCATCTAATTCTTTTCCACAAATACATGATATTTCTGCTGCCACTAATAAGTATTTATGGAGATAATTTTCTGGGCAATTATCTGCCCATATTTTTATTTTTTGTTGATTGATTGTTAAAATTTGCCAATATTCTTTTTGTTCTGAGGAATTAGCACTATGATATAGAGCAGTTAAAGTCAAAGAATAGTAGAAATAATATTCTGATTCATTAACCTGAGTAGAAATAAAATCTATAGTTTTTTGAGTTTCTCTGGCTATCTCTAAAGCGCTGACATAGTCTCCATAGAGATATGAAATTTGTGTTTTGAAGATATTGTAGTTACTGATTGATGGGAAAAAGGCATTTTTTTTCAAGAACTGGATACACTCTATTTCGTCGAATTCATCTTTATTGAATGAAAACTTATCTTTAGTTAAGCCTTGTAAGTTAAAAATAAAGTACTGATAGATTTGATGAGTGCTAACAAAAACATAGTTCTTGATTTTTCGAGCCCAATCTAAATATTTATTAGATTCTTCTAGGATGCTTTTTAAGTTATCACCAATTACAATTCTCTGCAGAATTATATGATGAGAATTATAACAAGCATAAGTAAAATCTCCAGTTTCTAATGAAGCTTGATAGCCTTTCTTGTTGATATTAATACTTTCTCTAATAGAAGTTTTCCAATGACTAACATGGCCACCAAATACATTGAAAACCTTACCAGCAAACCTAACATTATGATACTTATCCATAAGCTTTAAACTTAATTGACAAAACTCATAAGCCAAATCATATTCCATCAATTTCTTAAGAGCAAAAAGACTCCAGGCTACATATCCAAAAAGTGAAGCATCAGAATGACCATATTTAATGGATAAGTTGACCATTTTCAATGTTAATAAAGCACCCACATCTAGGTTGCAAATATAAGAAGGCGCAATCCCATTAACTAATAGATTCATGCAAGCTTGTATTTCTGGATCAGTCATCTCTGGAGCATTAATTAAATCTGCTATTTTTACCCGATTCAAATTGGCTTTGTATATTTCTAATTCTCTGTCAAATTCAGCTAAAATTTCTTTTTGTTTAGACCCCGATATATTAATACCAAAAATTTTTAAAGTTTCCAAGCAAAGCCGCAAGTTCTCTTCAACTTCTCCTTGATTCTCATATAAAACAAGACGAAGGCACTGAATCTCAGCTTTTTCTAAGTCAGATTTCGTTCGCTCTAGAAGGAACTCAAACATTTCTTCTGCTTGTTGGAAATCTCCGCAAAGATATTGACATTCTGAGCTTTCTCTATATAAAACAAAGGTAAGCTGATAGTCTTTTTGCCAACTATTTTCTGGCATAATTTCTATGGCTTTCTGAAAATATCTTAAAGCGGCTTTATAGGCCGTTGAATGTTTGGCTTTTTTCCCCGCCTTTAAGTTCAATTTAGCTAACTCATAGATTTCTCCCTCGTCTTCAATTAACTCTGCTCCTTCATTGAGATGATTCACCATAGCAAATAACTTTTCTTCTAAGTTAGATTTCCTAGTATCATTCTTGAGCAACCTACCAATTTTTAAATTAGTTTTTTTTCTGGCTGTCTCAGGAATTAGTACATAAGCACCTTGCTGGATGCGATCATGCAAAAACTTGTAGTCAATGTTTAAATATTTTTCTGAATTTAGAAGTGACTTGTTTGCCATGACTAAAGGAATTTTATAGTTATCATTTAAAGACAAAACCATACCAGCTTTCAAAGCTTCCCAAAGTTCTGATGCAGTTTCTTCTAAAGATTTTTCGTTAATAATAGATAAGGTATCTAAATCAAATTTATTGCCAATGCAGGCAGCTAGTTTTAATAAATTTTGTGTTTTCTTACTAAGTGTCTGAATTTTACCAATTGTTAAATCTACTACGTTATCGGTAATGTCAATTTTGTAAATTTTCTCTATATCCCACTCCCAAGTGCTACTATTAAAGTTGAAGGTAAGCAGATTATTTACATATAGAGTTTGCAAAAGCTGGTTTAAGAAAAAAGGATTGCCATTAGTTTTTTCTAAACATAATTGTGCTAAAGGTAGAGCTTTTTCCCAGTCACAATGAAGCATATCAGTAATCAACTGATTAACATGATTTAAAGCTAGGGCTCGGATGGATATCGTGGTAATTGTAGTTGCAGTTTTTTTGATTTCATTTAGGATTAGCATTAAGAGATCAGAAGGATTGACTTCATTATCTCGATAAGCTCCAATAATCAATAAATATTTTTGTTCAACAGAGGACATTAACAGGTGAATAAAGTTCAGCGAAGCTGAATCTGACCATTGCAAGTCGTCTAGAAATAAAACTAAAGGATGTTCTGGTTGAGCAAAAATTTGAATAAAATCTTTAAAAACTAAATTAAAACGGTTTTGAGACTCGGCTGGGCTTAATTGATGAATAGAAGGTTGTTTACCTATAATCAATTCTACTTCAGGAATCACATTAATAATTATCTGCCCATTCATCCCCAGTGCCTTTAAAATTTTTTCTTTCCAAAGGGCAATTTTTTCTTCAGTTTCAGTTAACAACTGGCGAATTAATTGTTGAAAAGCTTGGATTAAAGCAGCATAGGGAATATTGCGTTGATACTGATCAAACTTACCACTAATAAAGAAACCTCGTTGTTGCGCTATAGGTTTGTGAATTTCGTAGATGATAGAGGATTTGCCAATACCAGAATAACCACTCACCACTACCATCTCTGTTTTTCCTTGACTGACTCGATCAAATGTGGTTATTAGGGTAGCAACTTCTTTTTCCCGACCGTAGAGTTTTTGTGGGATTTGCAATTGAGCTAATAAATCTTGCTGGCCAATAGTAAATGGAGAAATTTTACCTGTATTGAGCAATTGACCCAAACAGATTTCGAGATCTTTTCCGAGTCCTAAAGCAGTTTGATATCTATTTTCTGCTGTTTTAGATAGTAATTTCATTACAATGTCTGAAATTATCTTAGGAATTCCAGGATTTTTTTCGTAGGGAGGGACTGGTATCTTGGCAATATGATAATGAACAAATTCCATTGGATCATTACCTAAAAAGGGAATAGCTCCAGTCAGCATTTCGTAGAAAGTTGCACCTAGAGAATAGATATCTGTACGGTAATCAATTAATCTATTCATCCGACCTGTTTGTTCTGGAGACATATAAGCTAATGTTCCTTCTAACAAATTCGGATTATCACTCGTCTGTCTTTCTTGTTCAAGCAAAGTTGAAATGCCAAAATCAATAATTTTCACTTCTCGAGTTTTCGGGTGAATGATAATATTACTTGGGTTGATATCTTTATGTATAATTTTATGTTGATGAATATCTGCTAGGCAGTTTGCTAGACTAATAGCTATTGGCAAAAAATCCCTCAATTCTAGTTTTTGATTTTTCAGAAATTCTACCAGAGATTCTCCCCCAAAATCTTCTAAAACCAATGCCAAACCATTATTGTATTTGTTTAGACTTATGGCTTTGACTATTCCAGGTGAATCGAATTTTTTGATAATTTTATACTCATATTCTAATTTGGCTATATCTTTTATATTTGGATATTCATCCTTGAACATTTTAAAAACAACTGGCTTAAGATCTCTTTTTCTAATGCCGCGATAAATAATTGTTTTTAGCTGTTCTTTAATAGTTGTTAAAATTTCGTATTCACTTAGATCATCCATAACTTTTACTTTGTCAAAACTAGTAATTTTATTTCATCAGGACCTGCGCTAAGACATTATATCTAGCACTTAGTAATTTAGCCGATTGCTTTCTTTACTCTTTAGTCCCCATTCCAATCTCTATTTTCCCTAACTCCCATAACATTTTTTGTTGTTTTTCAGGTAGTCCTGCATAGTAATCGTTAAGTATAAATTGTGTCATCATAATGATTTATGAACTCCCATATAGCTCCAATTTGACTACTTAACTTTTGTAGCCATCTTTCGGAAACACCAGTAATTCTAGCCTTCCCGTAGCCTCCCCCAGGGAACCACAGCCAATGCTAATCATTCTAGCAATATTTTATCAATCAATCTTCCTGTGGCCTTATCAATAGGCTGTCTGCTAGTATTTTACACAAATTGTCGGCCAAAATCCTAACAACGGAAGCGAGGTTTACCATAGTGAGTATGTCCATACTTTATAATTTTAGTAGACTGGTATTTAGGACAATTCATCTCTACAAACTGAACTTTATTACTCTAAAATATCTAATATCTTACCATTACTATGCAAGACTAGCAAATATCCTATGCCAAGTTTCAAAAATAATGCTACACTTGTGCACACAAAACTCTACTCTTTACTTCCTTACTTCCAATATGTAACAAGACCTTTGATATTTGGTATTATAGGTATATTTGTATTCATCAGGAATAATATTTATGTCAGCTACTACTACCATACCACGAGTCAGTGTAATTATACCCGTATATAATTGCGATGGATATATTAGTCAAGCTATAGACAGCATTTTAGCCCAAACCTATCAATCTTATGAAATTATTGTGATTGATGATGGTTCTACAGACAATACCCGCAAGGCCATGGAACCTTATATGGAGACGATCCATTATGTATATCAAGAAAATCAAGGTGTTTCAGCTGCGAGGAATCATGGCATTGATTTGGCACGGGGAGAATTAATCGCTTTTTTGGATGCAGATGATTTTTTCCTACCGGATAAACTAACTGCTCAAGTGAGAGTATTTGACGCCCAACCAAATTTAGGAATTGTTCACAGTGGTTGGCGTAGAGTAAATCAGCAGGGTGAAACTATTAAGGATGAAACGCCTTGGGATTATGTGCCTAAGTTGAATTTAGAGGGGTGGTTACGGTGGAAGCCCATTGGTACAATGGGTACTTTGATGTTTCGACGAGATTGGTTGCAGCAGGTAGGAAGTTTTGAGCCAGGATTAAGTCAAGCAGAGGATGTAGATTTGGTATTGCGTTTATCTGTAAAGGGTTGTGAAGCCGAGTGGTTGCGACAGTCTACTGTTTGTTATCGTCAGCATGACCGGAATACTATGCGGGATGGAGTGTCGCAAGCGCGATCTATTAATTGGGTTTTGGATAAGTTTTTTGCCTCTAGGGAGTCTCTACCCTTGGGAATTAGTTTATTTGAAAAACAGGTGCGCTACAATACTTTGGTTTGGAGTTCGTGGTATTTGTACTATACGGGTTTTTATTCTGAAATGGTGGAGTATTTACAAAAGTCTTGGCAATATACTCCTTTTTTACCTGTGGGAACGGTAATTAATTGGATTGAAAGTTTTACAGGATTTTCTGAGAATATGGGGGATGATTTAGATGCTGACAAATTGGCGAAAACTGATGAATGGCAACGGTTAATGGATTGGGTGATTAGTAATAGTGCAGCTAACTACTAAAGTAAAATAATCGGAACAAAGTTGAGATAATTCTCAATTCTGTGTAATTATTTTTGTTCCGACTCCCGTCCTGGCTTCACTGAGTAGAGAGGTTCTATGCAACCTCCCACAATTTAATCTAATTTTAGTTATCCACACCCTCTATAGGTGCAAAACCTTGTCGTTGTATATTCTCAGTTATTGTGCGCGGTTCCAAAAATTGGAGTAAATAATCTGGTCCTCCTGCTTTTGAACCCACCCCAGACAACTTAAACCCACCAAAGGGTTGTCGGGAAACGATCGCTCCGGTAATTCCGCGATTAATATATAAATTTCCCACCTCAAATTCTGCTTTTGCTCGTTCAATATGAGAAGGAGTACGGGAATATAACCCACCAGTTAAAGCAAAATTTGTACCATTAGCAATTTCTAAAGCTTCAGTAAAATTCTGTGCTTTTATTACTGCTAACACTGGACCAAATATTTCTACTTGAGCAATAGTCGCACTCGGCGATACATCCTTAAATACGACTGGGCCAACAAAATAACCATTCTCTGGCACACTCATCTCAATAGCAATCTCTGCTTCCTGTTTACCTTTAACAATATATTCTTTAATCCGCTTTTGTGCCTTATCATCAATTACCGGACCAACCTGGGTACTAGGTTTCTCAGCATCTCCTATGTTAAGCGATCGCGTAGCCTCCACCAAACGATTCACAAAACTATCATAAATTGGAGCTAATACTACAACCCGCGAACAAGCGGAACATTTCTGTCCACTATATCCAAAAGCAGAATATACAACACCAGCAACAGCTTGGTCAAGATCTGCACTTTCATCGACAATAATCGCATTTTTACCTCCCATTTCAGCAATAACTCGCTTCAGGTGTTTTTGTCCTGGCCGCAAAATTGCAGCTTGAGCATAAATATGACAACCTACTTCCTGAGAACCAGTAAAAGTAATACTATTAACATCTGGGTGTTTCACCATAAAATCACCAACTGTGGAACCCTTGCCTGGAACAAATTGAAATACCCCTTTAGGAAAACCAGCTTCTACCAAAATTTCAGCAATCTTGGCAGCAATAACTGATGATACTTCTGCTGGTTTTAACAACGTACAGTTACCAGTTACCAGAGATGAAACTGTCATTCCTGTAGGAATAGCTAGAGGAAAATTCCAAGGAGAAATTACTAAAGAAATACCACGAGGTTGATAAGAATAACGGTCAGTTTCTCCAGCGATATCATATCTATAACCCTGCTCTAACCTTTCCATTTCATCAGCATAATAATAACAAAAATCTATGGCTTCAGAAACTTCTCCATTACATTGGTGAAAGGGTTTTCCAACTTCTAACACCATCCATGCTACCAGCTCGTGACGAGATTTTTCCATTAACTTAGCAGCTTTGCGTAATATCCCTGTCCGTTCTCGAACTGGTGTGTTCTTCCAACCGGAAAATGCTGCTTTTGCTGCTTGAATTGCCTCCTCTGCTTGTTCTACTGATACTAAACCTATTTTGCCAACAACCTCTTTGGGGTTTGATGGGTTGATAGAATTAACGATTTGTGCAGTATTTATATATTCACCATTGATAATTGGCAGATAGGTTTTTCCCAGCTGTAGTCGCACTTGCTCAATAGCTTCTAGAACTTTTTGCCGTTGTTGGGCATTAGCATAGTCGCTATCGGCAGCATTGGGAAAAACTGGTTTGATGATATCATGAATTGTAGTTTTGCCTTTGGTAGTAGGTGCTGCTAATAATTCTTCTAAAGGTCGGTTTTCTAAACTTTGTTTGAGGAATGAACTGTTAGCAGTATTTTCTAATAGACGACGAATTAAATATGCCATTCCTGGTAATAGCTTGCCGTAAGGGGAATAAACTCGGAGGCGATAACCTTTGTCTACTAATGCTTTAGCTATTTCATCGCCCATACCATAGAGAACCTGCATTTCGAAGCACCGCCGAGGAACTTTTAGAGTTTCAGCAATAGCGATCGCTCTAGCCTGAGAACGAACATTATGACTACCAATAGCTGAGTAAATATATTGGTGATTTTCTAGCATCATCTGAGTCAGCTTTTCAAAGTTGGCATCAGTTTCAGGTTTATGGTTAAATACTGGTTGTGGCCAGTCGTTTTGTAAAGCTTTGATGGTTTCCTGATCCCAATATGCTCCTTTGACAAGTCGAACAGTAACGGGGCAACCTCGAATTTTTGCCCAGTCAATAATACCTTGCACATCTTTTTCACTATCCCGCAAATATGCTTGAATTGTTACACCAATATCGGTGCGCTCACGAAACTCTTCTTCCATTAATAATTCTTTGAGAATAGCAAGAGTCAGGTCTTTATAGGTGTATTGTTCCATGTCAAAGTGAACTGCTACACCGAGTTCTTTAGCTCGTCTCAGTAGGGTACGGATACGACTATTTACTTTTTGCTGACTACCTTTGACATCAAGGGGGTCAAACTGGGAATAAAATGCTGTAAGTTTTACGGATACTTGTACTCGTGGTAGTTGTTCCCCTTCTGCTTCATCAATTCCCCAAATAGAT